>NZ_LIRE01000605.1 GCF_001402795.1 Pseudanabaena sp. 'Roaring Creek' | reverse complement strand
CGCATGGCGCTACGCTGAAACTCATATTGATGAGATAGAAACCGCAATTCATCCACAAGAGGCGGCTTAATATGGCAGTTCTCTATGCCGATGAGCAATTCCCTAGAATTATCGTCAAACTACTACGCGCTCTAGGGCATGATATCTTGACAGTCCAAATTAGCAGGATATTTGGAAAGAGTTGAAGTGAAAGGGGAAAAGTGCGATCGCTTTTTCTTCCTACGAGATTTACCACTCAAAAATGGGTAGTGAAAAGGG
>NZ_LIRE01000604.1 GCF_001402795.1 Pseudanabaena sp. 'Roaring Creek' | reverse complement strand
CACCATTTGAACGAGGGGCAATATTTCCAGAAGGATCATTAGTCGATTTATCAGTGCACTTAGAGCGTGTTTGAGAAGTTTTTGGCAATAAAAAAAGGTGAAAAAAGCTCCCAAAGGTATAGCCTGTCAATATACAAAAACAAAGACAGCCTTATGGAAGCAACAAAGAAGAGATCAACGCTAAACTACAACAATGGTATCGGGTTAGTGAAGGCAGAGAAGCAACACCCAGCGCGGGATGTATTGATAGTCAATCAACTAAAATTGCTAGCCGATTAGCATCACCAGTAGCAGTTGGTATTAACGCCTCGCTTAACTTCTCAAACACGCTCTGAAGATGCTATTTCCAAGGCTTACATGACATTTAATTAATCGCGTCTCAATTAGATAGAATCCCTAGAAAAAGTAAAAACGATATTAAACTAAAAAAACTCATTTTCTGTGATCACAAAAAATAGACATAAAAAATTCATTTTCTGTGATCACAAAAAATGAATTTATAGGGAGCTTACTTTTCTGACAGATATAAACTTTTTTAACTTGGGAGGAGCCGCGCTGTCGCGCGGCTTCTTTGTTAATGGTTGAAAAAGGGATGTGACATTTGAGGTGGATACGGCGATCGCCTTGGAGCTATCAAAGCATTTAAACAATAAGGTGAACCGATCGCTCTTCAATAAAAGGTAATCCCGTATTTGAGACATATTCCAGTTACGAGGGACGAGAAGAAAAAGAAAAAGTAGTTTGCGAAACTCTGCCAGTAAGTAAGCGAGGGGGGGCATGTCAATGCTGTAATTAAGAGCTGCAAACTTTGGCTTAATAGGATGATGTCTAAAAGGTATATCAGTTTCATATTGCTCGAACCTTCTTCTATTAAAGTGATATCTGGATCTAAAAAGTAACTGGGGTAAATTAAGTTTTTT
>NZ_LIRE01000736.1 GCF_001402795.1 Pseudanabaena sp. 'Roaring Creek' | reverse complement strand
AAGTTTCAATCCCTAGAAGGGTTTTAGATGGTTTGAAGCCCTATTCAAATTGCCTATGGCTTGATCCATATTTCGTTTCAATCCCTAGAAGGGTTTTAGATGGTTTGAAGCTAAAAATTGAGATTTGTGTTTCAATAGAATCCTTGTTTCAATCCCTAGAAGGGTTTTAGATGGTTTGAAGCGCCCCATCATTGTCAATTTTAAGATTGACTCCACACAGGTTTCAATCCCTAGAAGGGTTTTAGATGGTTTGAAGCACTGATAACGATTCTCATTCACAAGCACAGGAATACCGTTTCAATCCCTAGAAGGGTTTTAGATGGTTTGAAGCTTGAATAAGCCAAATGTTGTTATTCCTTTTAATATGTTTCAATCCCTAGAAGGGTTTTAGATGGTTTGAAGCTTGAATAAGCCAAATGTTGTTATTCCTTTTAATATGTTTCAATCCCTAGAAGGGTTTTAGATGGTTTGAAGCAGGCTCTAGGCGATCACCTGCAATATAATATTTGGGTTTCAATCCCTAGAAGGGTTTTAGATGGTTTGAAGCGTCGTTAATGATGCCGACAAAAAGAGCTTCAATCGGTTTCAATCCCTAGAAGGGTTTTAGATGGTTTGAAGCCACTTCGTAAAATCAATCAGGAGAGATTACGCATCGCCTGTTTCAATCCCTAGAAGGGTTTTAGATGGTTTGAAGCTC
>NZ_LIRE01000603.1 GCF_001402795.1 Pseudanabaena sp. 'Roaring Creek' | reverse complement strand
TGGATTTTAATTATGCTGAGGTACGTAAGTAGTTCAGCATAATTAAAATCCAAAATCAGAGAGCGTACCTTCCGCTATGTGGGCGGTACACTCTTCTAGGTTTCAAGTTTAATTAGGTACTCATTTGATAATTAACTTTTGATAATTATTAGCTTAATCCTTAAGTTGTGGTTGTAGTTGTTTTAGATATTCTCTGAAAATCAAGGTTATACAGGAATACAAGCTTTGCTTAGTACCTAAAAGCCAACATATAAGTGGCAGATAAGCGGCGGCTCTCGGTATCGCCACTCGTCTTTTTTTTGATTTGTCCGAACTAAATCAAGCATTGCCATAGCTCGTTCCCATAAGTATCCCGATAAATTTTCCCATAAGCTTCCCAATAATTCTTTAATACCAAGTTAAGAAATGGCTACGCCATTACTTAACTTAAAAACCCTTACTAGGTTTAGTTTTTAATTCACAAAAGTGTTGTCACACTTTCGTTGATTGGTATAACGTATCGCTTGTAAAGAGAACAAGCAAAAGACATCATGTCAAACTAGGCGATGCAAATATATAGCTGTCGCCAATTGTACTAGGACATAAACCCCAAGAATTGACTGGCGGCGCAAAGCGCCGCCAGTCAATTCTTGGGGTTTGATTTATCCTAAGTCAAGTGACTGTAGCTATAGCAACGTAAGATTTGCTTAGGGCATAAAACCCCAAAGATGGGAGGCGGCGCTTCGCGCCGCCTCCCATCTTTGGGGTTTCGATTTGTCCTAGCCATATAGAAAGGGTGGCGTTTCCGCCACCCTTTCTATTTAATCGCAGCTTCCAATTTATGCTGATTCCAAAGCTTTTGATAAAGATGGGACTCAGCCAGTAATTCATTATGGGTTCCTACTTGTGCGATTTTGCCTGCATCCATAAGAATAATGCGATCGCAGGTTGAAGCTGCTGATAGGTTGTGGGTGATAAATAACACCGTTTTATTTTGGGGTAGATTTCCCAAAATGCTTGTGGCAGTTTGATTG
>NZ_LIRE01000669.1 GCF_001402795.1 Pseudanabaena sp. 'Roaring Creek' | reverse complement strand
TAAATATAAAACCCAGAATCAAAACCTGTAGCGCACACGCAGCTTGCGCGCTACAGGTTTTGATTCTGGGTTTTAATTATTTGGCGAAGGCTATGCTTATTTACTGCTCGAGAAAGTTGGGATATTACTTTCAATCAAGCGATTGATATCTAATAATTTGGTATTACTTTCACCCACAATCAGGGGCAGATTACCATTCCATTTATCAATGACTTGTTTTTGTAACAGCTCAGGCGACAGAGTTTCACGCAAAATTCTTTGAGACTCCCCTTCACCTCGCGCTAAATTTACCTTTGCCTCGGCTTCTTTAATCGCTTTTAGCGCAATAAAATCTGCTCGTTTAGCTTCCTGCTCTGCAATTTGCTTCGCTTCCACTGCATCACTAAAGCGCTGGGAAAAATGTACATGAACGAGCGAGATATCATCCACGGCAATATGATAATCAGCCAGTCGAGAGGTTAAAAGTGTATCGACTTCATTTTTGACATATCCACGTTTGGTAATAATTTCTTCGGCGGTATATTCCGCCATTACAGCCTTTAAGACCTCTTCCACCGCAGGATCGATAATGCGATCGATAATTGCAAGGCGATCGCCGATTTGCTGAAAAATGACATTGGCTTGTTCGGGAATAATATGCCAGTTCAGGGCAACATCGGTAAATACCTCCTGTAAGTCCTTAGAGGAAGCCTCCGCCGAAATTTCTTGCTTCTGTAACCTGACGCTCAACTTTTTCACCGTCTGCACGATCGGGATGATGGGGTGAATTCCTTCATCGAGAATTTGTGGTTGCACCTTGCCAAACTGCATCAGTACGCCGCGCTCGCCGACATTCACGATCGCAAAAAAGCAACAAAGGAAAGCCGTGCATAAAATCAGTCCTGCGACTAGCTGAAACATTCTCAAATCAGCATTTTTTCGATTGACTTCACGAATACTTTGAGGATTAACCGAGCTATTAGTTTGACCATTGAGCAGCCTATCAAGCGATCGCATATCACTCACAAATTTAATTCCAAGCAATTTATACACAAAAAATTTATGTTGAGAATTAACATATACTCCCTTCCCAGTGAAGAATCAGACGTTGCGGCGCGAAGCGCCGCAACGCTAATTCTTGGTTTTTGTAGCACTCTAAAAAAACGAGATATGGGAGATTGTTTCGTAAGTCGAATAGTCTATTAAAACCTAGAATCAAAAGCTGTAGCGTACGCGCAGCGTGCGCTACAGCTTTACTTTATATTTAATTGACATTTAATTGCGCCTAGATACTTAAGGTTAATTTCTTAATTAATGACAATTTAGCACAAATCTACGGTAATTACATAGACATAGCGTATTAATGATGTTACAACTATTCTTATCTTAATTTCGTGAGGAACGATGAGTATTCTAGTTCGAGATATTTCAAAACGATTCGGTGATTTTCAGGCAGTCGATGATGTTAGCGTATCAGTAGAAAGTGGTTCTTTGGTTGCCCTGCTCGGTCCATCAGGTTCGGGTAAATCTACTTTATTGAGAATTATGGCAGGTTTGGAAATTCCCGATCGCGGACAGGTATGGATTGAGAATGAAAATGCGACCTATCGTCCTGTCCAACAACGTCAGATTGGATTTGTATTCCAGCACTATGCCTTATTTAAACATTTGACCATTCGCCAAAATATTGCCTTTGGGTTAAACATTCAGAAAATTGCCAAAGATCAAGTAAAACAGAAGGTAGATGAGCTATTAGAACTGATTCAACTTAAAGGTTTAGGCGATCGCTATCCATCCCAATTATCGGGTGGTCAGCGCCAGAGAGTCGCCTTGGCAAGATCCCTCGCCGCCCAACCCAAAACCCTTCTCTTAGATGAACCCTTTGGCGCTTTAGATGCTAAGGTTCGCAAAGAATTAAGAACATGGTTGCGAGATCTCCACGATCGAGTCCATGTGACAACCATCTTTGTCACCCACGACCAAGAAGAAGCAATGGAAATTTCCGATCGCGTGGTAATCATGAACAAGGGTAAGGTCGAACAGATTGGCACACCTGCGGAAATCTACGATCGCCCTGCTTCAGAATTTGTCATGCGTTTTATTGGCGAAACCAATATCATTTCTAGCGCCAAGCGGCACTTCCCCTATCTAGAAATTTCCGAGCGCGATCGGGTGTTTTTACGACCTCACGATCTTCTAATTCAAGCGGAACCTGAAACTAACTTCACTCCTGCCATTGTTAGTTCCGCTTTTAATCTTGGTTGGGAAGGTCAAGCCGAACTCGTACTCAAAGACGATCAAAGATTGATTGTCAAGCTCGAACGCGATCGCTTTGACAGTTTGGGCTTACATCCTCAAAAGGAAGTCTATGTCAAACCTTTGAAAACGAGAGTATTTGCGGAAGCTATTTAATAGCGATTTTAATAGCGATTTTAATAGCGATAGCGAGGACAAATCAAAGCCCTAAATATGAGTGGCGGTGCTTCGCACCGCCACTCATATTTAGGGCTTTATGTCATAGGCAGCATAAAGCGTCGCCGATCTTTAACTAGCTAAATTTCGTAATGCCATTGCTCGGAACTATCAGCAAGAAACAGTAACTTACGACCTTTGCGCGAGAGAAACCCACCCTTTTCTAAATCATTAATAATACGCGTTACGGTCACCCGCGTCGAACCAATTAACTCTGCTATTTCTTGATGGGTTAATTGCAGTCCAATTAATCTACCTTGGCGATCGTCTTCACCGAAACGATTAGTTAGCCAACCCAGTAATTGACGTAAAGCATCATCCTTAGCACGGCAATGGGAAATCTTTAATAAAAACTCATTAGTCTGGCTATGGCGAATTATTTCATTTACATAATTGCCCCAATGCGATCGCGAAATTTCAGTTAATTGCACATCAGTTAAACATTCCATCTCGTAGGGATTTAAATTAGTTAGCTCGCTGCCAATCACATCGCCATGCGCCCATAATCCCGAACAGATAACCTGTCCGTCTTCTGTCCAAGTCAGCGATCGCACCACCCCAGACTCGATTTTCCATAGGTAGTTATCTCGCCGAGATATCATTTCACGACGCTTATAAACATGAGAAGCTGCTGTTTCGACGTAAATCATCTTATATCCAGTCGGCAAACCGTAGATTATATTTGTATTAGGTTAAAAAGTATTGTATCGTACTAAGTACGGTATTCCCATCAAGATACCGTAATTTTTTGTTTCTCCAGTTTTTGTAATAAATCTAAGCTCCTATGAAAATTGCGCAAAGCATTACTCAATTAGTTGGCAGTACGCCTCTAGTAGCATTGAATAACATTCCGCAGAAAGACGGTTCTTTAGCCAAAATTGTGCTCAAGTTAGAAAGTCTTAACCCCTCCTCTTCCGTCAAGGATCGGATCGGTCTAGCCATGATCGAAGATGCCGAAAATCAAGGTTTAATTAGTCCAGCAAAAACAGTTTTGGTGGAGCCTACTTCGGGGAATACTGGGATAGCCTTGGCGATGATTGCCGCTGCCAAGGGCTATCGCTTGATTCTGACAATGCCTGAAACCATGAGCTTAGAACGTCGGGCGATGCTAAGAGCCTATGGAGCGGAGCTAGAGTTGACTCCTGCCAGTGAAGGAATGCGCGGGGCAATTCGGCGGGCGGGAGAAATTGCTACGTCAAAACCTAATGCCTATATGCTGCAACAGTTTAAGAATTTGGCAAATCCCGCCATCCATCGCCGTACTACAGCCGAAGAAATTTGGCAAGATACTGATGGGCAGGTGGATATCGTTATTGCTGGAGTAGGCACTGGCGGTACGATTACAGGCGTAGCGGAAGTAATTAAGGAACGCAAACCCAGCTTTAAGGCGATCGTTGTCGAACCTCTCAACAGTCCCGTACTGTCTGGGGGAGTAGCTGGAGCCCATCGGATTCAGGGAATTGGTGCAGGATTTGTACCTGAAGTTTTACGAATAGATTTGATTGATGAAGTGATTGGGATTTCAGACGATCTAGCGATCGCCTATGGTCGTCGTCTAGCGAGAGAAGAGGGATTGTTATCGGGCATTTCTTCAGGAGCAGCCCTTGCGGCAGCTATTGAAGTTGGTAAGCGCGAAGAAAATCGCGATCTTTTAATTGTGGTAATTCAACCTAGCTTTGGCGAACGTTATCTCAGTACCCCTCTATTTCAAGATGCCGATCTTATTTCTTCCTCATCAACTTCTACCCATCGCTAATCCATCCCAATCTATCTTTCAAAATATATGGAATTATCTTGTAAGGTTGATTATGCCTGTATTGCTCTACTAGAACTTGCCCTTCGTCACAAGCAGGGTAAGCCTACTTCTGTTAGTGAAATTGCGATCAGTCAGAGGATTCCTATCCGCTATCTCGATCAAGTTATGGCAATGCTAAGGCGAGCAGGCATCATTAAAAGCCAACGTGGGGCTAAAGGGGGCTATCACCTTGCGCGGGAGCCTTGGCAAATCAAGCTTACAGATGTGGTGATTGCCTTAGATGGCGAAGCATCCCAAGAGCAAAAGGATTCTATATTGCTCACCGCCGAAAAATCCGCAGTGATTGATATGTGGGAAACCGCAAAAGTTGCTTCGTTTGATATTCTTCACAAACATACCCTTGAGGATCTCTTAAGAAAATGCGAAGAGAAAAGGCGATCTGATGTCATGTTTTACATATAAAAATCCTTAGTAATACCAATTCACGAAAGTGTGACAACACTTTTGTGAATTAAACATCAAACCCAGTAAGGTTTTGAGATTCCCAAAATGGCGTTGCCATTTTGGGAATTGGTATAAGACAAAAGCATAGAATAGCTACAAATCAACCCCCCAAAGGATGAATGGCGGTGCTCCGCGCCGCCACTCATCCTTTGCCGAATAGGAGAATGATGATGCTTTGCGTCATCATTCTCCTTTATTTTCTTATTCGGCTTTATAATATGCGGATGGAGAGACTCGAACTCTCACATCAAAGATACTAGAACCTAAATCTAGCGCGTCTACCAATTCCGCCACATCCGCTGGGGTAGGGTGTTTTTTGCACCGAATAAAATCATACAGCAATCTTGTGTAATTGCAGCATAAAATTTTTAATTTATGCTGCAAGCTTGTAATTACTTGACCAAAGCTGCCTTTACCATCTCTGTTTTCTTGCTATACAATCATTTTGATTAGCTAATTGATCTGCTCAATATGTGATTTCCGCTCTGAGACTATTTTTAGCAACCAACCTTTTAGCACCTTTGCCGAACATTTCTATCTAGTGCATATCCATAAGCCTCAAAAAATCGATCTAGAGCAAATATATCCCTGCCCTTGCCCTCGTAGACGGGGAAAGTTAAAGCCGATCGCCTTAACTGATGCTTTTGGTTGCGATCGCTGTCCTCTGTTATTTCAAATCGAAGATGACGGCTATAGCCTGTCACAGCTGGGCGGGCTTGATTCGCAAAGACACCATTGGCAATGGACTGGTAAATGGCAAACAATCCACGATGGCAATCGTCAGGATTGGCTAGAAAAGTCTTTGACCTACTGCGCCTATCTGTTGTTTGTCGCCTTGATTATTCTTTGGGCGCTCAATCTCAGATCGACTTTAGGTATTCCCCTAGCCATTTTGTTGTTTACCCTTTTGGGTTTGCTAATATGGCGTTTGCTCGTGATTCGTCGTCGCGATATTTAACAATTATTTATTACAAGTATGTCACCAGAAGACCTTACAGGCTTCATCTACAAGTCCCATGCTGCGGCTTTGCAACTAGTGCAAATTTCCACCAGAGAACGAGATAATTTACTCCTAGAAATTGCCAATAATGTAAAAAAACATAAAAATGCAATTTTAGAAGCAAATACGCTGGATTTAGAAGCAAGCCGAGATATGGCCGTACCCGATCTGGTACTAGAGTGGCTAAAACTAACTCCCGAAAGGCTTAATAACGCGATCGAATGTCTGAATCAACTGGCAAATCTGCCCGATCCTCTCACTCTCCATGTGGGCATCAATGGCTATCAGCGCGTCCCCTTAGGGGTCGTTGCTTTTGTGTATGAGGGTTTTCCCCAGTTGGGGCTAATTGCATCGGCGATGTGTCTTAAGGTTGGCAATACGAGCATTCTTAAGGGGGGGGGCGAGGGTACACATACCCAAGAGGCGATCGCGGCGATCGTTAAAGATGTCCTAGTTGCGAGAAATTTCCCTGAGGCATGTGTGAGCAGCGTGCCAACGGGTATTGCGCTTAAAGAATTAATCGTCCAAGAAAAATATTTGCGTTTGGTTATTCCCTACGGTCGCCCTAGCTTTGTACAGCAAGTGAGCAAACAGGCGACGGTCTCTGCCTTGCCGATTTCTATGGGTAACTGCTATCTCTATCTATCGGCTTCTGGGAAGCTGGATTTTGCCAAAGAAATAATTTTAAACAGCCGCAAAGGCGATCCCGACGCGGTAAATGCGATCGATAAATTGGTGGTACATCGATCTTGGTGCGATCGCGGATTGGGGGAATGGATTTGCCGTCTTAAAAAACAGGGCTTGGTCGTGCGAGGCTGTGCAGAGACAACTGCCTATTTTCGGCAATTTCTAGAGGATAACGATGGGTTGATTGCGGAAATGCATCTAGATGCGAATGCACAAGCAATTTATTCTGAGGATATCTGGGGGCAAGCGTACTTAGACGAGACGATCGCTATCAAAATTGTGGATGATATGGAAGAAGCGATCGCTTGGATCAATCAATATAGTAGCGGTCATGCCGATGTATTGCTGACGGACTCCTTATCCGAACGCGATCGCTTTGTCAGTCGGATCAATAGCAGCACGATCTTTGTCAATGCCCATAGCCGGTTTAGTCGCTGTTCTAAACTTGGTGATAGTGGTAATGCCAAAATTGCTTTGGGGATGTCCAGTTTAAAAACCCGTGGCGCATCTAGATACCCTGGAGTAATCGATATCTATGCCCTCACCACCACAAAACAAGTATTGACTAGTTCGTGGTCTCAATAATATTGGCTCCACGGAGCCAATATTGTATGGCTACAGTCACTTGAATGAGGACAAATCAAACCCCAAGAATTGACTGGCGGCGCGAAGCGCCGCCAGTCAATTCTTGGGGTTTATGTCCTAATACACTTGGCGACAGCTATA
>NZ_LIRE01000602.1 GCF_001402795.1 Pseudanabaena sp. 'Roaring Creek' | reverse complement strand
TTCTAATTTGCTTCCTACGCCCCAATTAATAGTGGTGCGCGTCTTTGCCGCGCACCACTATTAATACCAATTCCCAAAAGTGTGGCTACACTTTTGGGAATTAAAAACCAAACCCAGTAAGGGTTTTAAAATCACAAAATGGCGTAGCCATTTTGTGATTTGGTATAATTGGGTAATTGGGTATTATTTTTCAAGTCGAACAACATACCACTGCCATAGACCGCGATCGCCACAGTCGAGATCGCAAGCTGTTTTAACTAAACGCTGTACCTGCTCATCAATATTGCGAAGATTTTTTAAATCGTAAGGTAGAGCATCTTGAATATCGGCAAGGAGATCGTGTAAAAGTTGTTCTAATTCTGGTTGAGTGACAAACTTTTCTTGCATATCAGGAGGCAGTACTACATATGTGTCTTCGTAGTACATCATGCTGCTGGGCATAGGGTTTCTCAATTAATAAATTTTTTATTTAAAAGCGTAAAAGTGGCACAACGTAACGCCTTCACTCGGTTAAAATCTTAGCATGACGAATGTATTGCCTTTTAAACAACCTATAGATCTCGATCCTGTGGATTCAGGAGAGCCCTTAGATGCAATCGATCCTCTCGCATCACTGGAGGCTAAGCCGTCTTTAGAAATTGTAAATATATCCGAGGGAAATATATCCGAGAAAAATACATCCGAGGAAGATATATCCGAGGGAAATATATCTGAAGAAAATATTGCCGAGATATCCCCGTTAATCCCATTGTCTATATCAATGGATGGGTTCGAGCAGCCAGAATTACTGATCGCTAATTCTCTCAAGCAAAAAGTAGAGGCTGTCTTGTACTTGAAGGGACAACCGATGAATTTAGCAGCGATCGCTGAAGCCTTGGGATGCGAGATTGAGGATGCGGAAATTGGACTCATCGATTTAATTACGGAATATGCCCATCGCGACAGCGCTCTCGAAATCGTAGAAACCGATGTGGGGTTTTCGTTACGGTTGCGCTCAGAGTTTGAGGATTTAGTCCATAAGCTCATTCCTGTAGATTTGGGGCGTGGGGCTTTACGAACTTTGGCAGCGATCGCCTTGAAAAAAAATATTGTGCAATCAGAGTTGATCGAGCTACGGGGCGCGGGGGCTTATCAACATGTTCAAGAACTAGTAGAACAGGGTTTTGTGAAAAAGAAGCGTCAAGCTGAGGGGCGATCGTCAATATTGTACGTAACTACAAAATTTCATCAATATTTTGAAATTGATGATTTGACTAAATTGATCTAGGCATATTTGATATTTATAGCTATCGCCAGTCTTGTCAGGACATAGAGCCCAAAAGAGGATTGCCTTGCTCCGCAAGGCAATCCTCTTTTGGGCTCTATGTCCTGATACAGTTGATGGCAGCTAATAGCAATGCAAGAGATAGCTCAGAATCTATCCCCTATTAACCGACCAGTGCCAAGTTTCAATAGCTGCGCGATCGTGGTCAATTCCTAGCAAATATAGCAGTAGCCAGTTATGTTAGGACAAAAACAAAACCGAGAAGAGTGTTGCGGCGCTTTGCGCCGCAACACTCTTCTCGGTTTTATGTCTTAACTTATTTGGCTATAGCTATAATGCCGGCCAGCCATTTCTAATCCACAAGGCATCCTACCTGCCTTAAATCG
>NZ_LIRE01000601.1 GCF_001402795.1 Pseudanabaena sp. 'Roaring Creek' | reverse complement strand
GAGAAGGGGAGCCTTGCTCTCCTTCTCCTTTTTATCCCAATTCCCAAGATGGCAAAGCCATTTTAGGAATTTCAAAGAAGAGCATACCCAATAGAGAGTTGCGGCGCGAAGCGCCGCAACTCTCTATTGGGTTTGATTTTTGTCCTAACATTACTGACTATAGCTATAATATCTATCTCATCATATAGCGATCGCTACTTTGGGAACAATTGACATTACCCAAAACACAGATTTTCGATTGAAAGTGTTGCTGAGCAACACTTTCAATCGAAAATCTGTGTTTTGGTTGATTATCAGTTACTTTTAGGCAATCTCAACTAAGTAAGTGGGCTTAATTAAAAAAACCAAAACCTGTGGCGTAGGCTGCGCGTACGCCACAGGTTTTAGATCTGGATTTTAATTATGCTGAGGGACTTAGTTTTAAAGTTTTAATTTCAAAGTTTTAATTTCAAAATCAAATCATTAAATCCCTATGCAAATCAAACGATTAGTAGCGATCGCCATCTTTTTACTCACCTTAGTAGGCTTAATTCTCTCGGCTG
>NZ_LIRE01000600.1 GCF_001402795.1 Pseudanabaena sp. 'Roaring Creek' | reverse complement strand
CTTCTAGGGATTGAAACATCGGGTTGCGATAGGCGATCGCAATACCCGTATATTGCTTCAAACCATCTAAAACCCTTCTAGGGATTGAAACGCGAGCAGTGAATTAATGCCCTGAGCAATGAAGATTGCTTCAAACCATCTAAAACCCTTCTAGGGATTGAAACAATTTCCTAGCTTATTGTACAAATCAAATATCGCGCTTCAAACCATCTAAAACCCTTCTAGGGATTGAAACCCCAGCATAAGTAATTCCGCCGCCCTCACCTTTCTTGAGCTTCAAACCATCTAAAACCCTTCTAGGGATTGAAACTCGTCGGCGAGCTTGCGCCTTCAAATAATACGAGCTTCAAACCATCTAAAACCCTTCTAGGGATTGAAACTAAATTCGGTATACGCTTTAAGCTTTGCAGCAGCAACCCGACTTCAAACCATCTAAAACCCTTCTAGGGATTGAAACACT
>NZ_LIRE01000599.1 GCF_001402795.1 Pseudanabaena sp. 'Roaring Creek' | reverse complement strand
AAGAACTAATTAGATAGTCACTATAAAGATCTAACATGTTCATCTTCATGTTTTTATCTTCTTTCCTCATCTTAGCTTGGTTTCGGCAAAGCAATTACTCTCAAACCTACTTCCAGTATACATTCTCAGTCATTTTTTTTGGGCGCTTTCTATCTGCGTAAGGTGAGTTACTTACTGGCAGAGTTTCGCAAACTACTTTTTCTTTTTCTTCTCGTCCCTCGTAACTGGAATATGTCTCAAATACGGGATTACCTTTTATTGAAGAGCGATCGGTTCACCTTATTGTTTAAATG
>NZ_LIRE01000598.1 GCF_001402795.1 Pseudanabaena sp. 'Roaring Creek' | reverse complement strand
GCCTGTGCCTCAGCTTTTAGGGTTTTATATTTAATTGCGCCTAGATATAGCAGTAGCCAGTTATGTTAGGACAAAAACAAAACCCAGAAGAGTGTTGCGGCGCGAAGCGCCGCAACACTCTTCTGGGTTTTATGTCTTAACCTATTTGGCTATAACTATACCTATAAATCTAGATTGAAAAAGCAGATCGAGAAGTCCTCATCGTCTTTAGAGCTTTTTTACTATCCGTAGACAGATATCGCGATCGCCACCATCGCTTACCAAAAGATGTCACCAAATATCTGATAGATTTATATATGTTTACAAAGTCAATTTAATAAAAAATTTTATGAGCTTACTGATCGTTGGCGCGACAGGTACATTAGGTCGTCAAATCACCCGTCACGCAATAGATCGGGGGCTAAAAGTCAAATGTCTTGTCCGCTATCCTAAAAAAGCAGGATTTCTTAGGGAATGGGGAGCCGATTTGGTTGTCGGGAATCTTACTAATCCCGAAAGCCTAGATGACGCATTAGAAGGGGTCACTGAAATTATTGATGCCGCCACTACCCGCGCCACTGGCTCCTTGAGAATTAAAGATGTCGATTGGCTAGGAAAGGTTGCCCTGATTCAAGCCGCCGAGCGCGCTAAGATTCAGCGTTTTGTCTTTTTCTCCATTCTTAATGCTGAGAAATATCCCAATGTTCCGTTGATGGACATTAAATATTGCACCGAAAAATTTCTTGCATCCACCGATCTCAACTACACCATCCTCAAACCCTGCGGGTTTTACCAAAACTTGATTGGGGAATATGCGATCCCCATCCTCGAAAATCAAACGATCTGGATTGGCGGTGAATCATCCCCGATCGCTTACATGAATACTCAAGATATCGCCAAGTTTGCAGTTCGTGCGCTCACGGTTAAGGAAACCGAGCGCAAGTCCTTTGCGATCGCAGGTCCCAAAGCATGGCAGCCAAGCGAAATTATCAAACTCTGCGAAAGAATGTCGGGACGAACCCGCCGCACCGCCAATATGCCCCTTGGATTACTCCGCTTTGCCCGCAAATTTGCCCTAGGTTTTGAATGGGGTTGGAGTTTTGCAGAACGCATGACCTATGCCGAAGTTCTTGCCAGTGGGATTCCCCTTGACGCAGATATGGCGGAAACTTACAAAACTTTCGATCTTCAAGAAGAAGATATGACCACGTTGGAATCCTATATGCAGGAATACTTCAGCCGTATTCTTAAAAAACTGAAGGAGCTAGATTATAAGGAACCCAAAATTAAAGCTCCGTTCTAGAATTCATTCTAGATAGACTATGTATGCAGTGCTGCCTACCCCCTTTGAATTTTGTTGCTATATTTAGAACAGACTAAAAAGAACAGACTAGAAAGAACAGACTAAACACTCTCCCTTAAGTGGTAACTCCAGTTAATACCTAAATCCAATAATTAAATCTAAGAATTAAATCTAATATTTCAAAATTATGAGCAAATCACCATTAGACGCTTTCTTTATTGGTAGAGCCACTGCTGAGGCTGTGATCGATCGCATCGAAGACACTGTTACCGATGCTCTCAGTGCCTTCGGCAAATTTGATGCCGAACAGCGCGAACATCTGCGTACTTTCGTTGAAGCAATTTTAGAGAAAGCAGATCGGCAAAAGGGAGCCGTCACGAAGGATGATGGCGATATCGCCCCTGACGAGTTGCAGGAAACTATTGACAATCTCCGTGCCGAAATTGCACAACTAAAGTCTGAATTGCAGCAATATCGACATCAGTAAACTAACGTGAGTTCGGGATAATTTGAAATGGGCTTTGAGAAAGGGTTTGCGTAGTAAACCCTTTCTCAAAGCCCCAAAGTAAAAGCCTTGCGTAGCAAGGCTTTTACTTTGGGGCTTTGAAAATTTGCCAGCTTAACCCGAACTGACGTTATATAGCTGTCGCCTGTACTAGGA
>NZ_LIRE01000056.1 GCF_001402795.1 Pseudanabaena sp. 'Roaring Creek' | reverse complement strand
GCCTGCGCCGCAGGTTTTAGAGTTTTATATTTAATTAAGCCCACTTACCTAAAGAAGCCTAAAGAAGCTAATTTATTTCCCATGAATCGCAATAAAAAAATCCTCATCGCTATAGTTTGTGTCTGCACGATCGCTAGTGGTTGGTTCGCAATTATTCATATCGATTGGCTGATCAAAATTCAAGATGTCATTCAAGCATCGGGGGCTTGGGGAGATATGATTTTTGTACTTGCCTACGCGATCGCCACTCTGCTGATTCTACCCGTAACAGCCTTTAATATTGCTGGGGGAGCACTTTATGGTGGTGTCGAAGGTTTGCTGCTCACATCTATGGGGGCTTTACTTTCAGCATTATTAGGGTTTATGTTAGCGCGATCGTTGGGAAGCAGATTTATGCGCCTTGAGGAGCGGTGGTCAAAAGTAGGGCAGGGCTTGGTGGTTGGAGGGATAGGCTATTCCTTTGCCTCAAGGCTATTTCCTTTAATTCCCTATGGCGTAGTCAGCATTGCCGCAGGCTTGAGTCCGATCAGACAGCGTGATTACTTGATCGGTACTTTATTAGGAACGCCGCTGGGGATTGCCCCTTTTGTATTTCTCGGTAGTACTGGCGTACAAATGAGTTCAAATCACGATGTGCTACCTTTATTGGCAAGCAGTTTAGGATTAGCAATGCTAATCGCAGCAGGCACTTGGTATCAGCATTCTCAAAAAGTAATGCCCGCAGATAACACCGACCACAAAACAGATCAAAGTATTGCAGGATAGTATTGCAGGATAGTATTGCAGGATAATTATGCAGAACTTACAGAAGCCCCTACAGAAGAAAAAATCTGAGCCTACCTCTGAACAGAATTCAGAAAAAAACGCTTTGGGGAGTCTTAACAATCATCAAACTTCATGGGATTTGTATTTAATCTTGGGTGCAGTCGGGATTTTTGCGATCGCGGCATTGCTACATTTTTGGCAATTAGGGACAGTTCCCTATCCCATTTTTGATGAAGTTCTGTTCGGCAAATATGCGGAAGAATATCTAGATGGCAATCCGACTTGGGAAGGGCATCCGCCGCTAGGTAAGTTTTTCATCATGCTAGGTATCCTAATATTTGGGCGTAATGAAATTGGTTATCGCCTTCTGAGTGCCTGTTTTGGCTCGATTGCGCCGCTGCTATTGATTGGATTGGTTTATCGTCTAACTCACAAACGTAATTTTGCCTTACTATCAGGTCTGTTCCTCTGTAGCGATGGCTTATTTTTAGTAGAATCCCGCACGGGGTTGTTAAATATATTTTTGGTTTCCTTTGGAATCACCTCACAAATTTTTTTAATAGCAGCTTTAGAACAAAAAGGTAAATTACGTACATGGCTTCTTTGTTGTGCAGGGCTAATGCTCGGCGCTTCGGTTTCCGTAAAGTGGAATGGTTTGGGATTTAGCCTATTAGTATTTTTAGTTGTCTCATTAGTATGGATAATTGCCAAATTCTTCCCCAAGAATTTAGCCAAACTAGGGATTTTTAGAGAAATTACGACGCTGCATTGGTGGCAATATATCCTTGGCTTCGTATTAGCTCCGTTAGCATTCTATTTAGTCCAATGGCTCCCCCTATTTATACTTAATCCAGGCGGAGTTGCTCCTGAAACGGGCTTAGGGGCAATCCACTCATTTTGGGAATCGTTAGTGAGAGTCCAAAATCATATTATCTGGTGGCACAATACCGCAGAAATGATTAGTACTCCCGAACACCCCTCCCATCCCTATTGTTCGACGGTAATTTCATGGCCAGTCTTAGCCAGAACTGTCGGTTATTATTTTCAAGACCGAGATGGGTATTTTACGGTGATGCAGGGGCTGGGAAATCCAATTTTGTGGTGGTTTTCGACGATCGCCATAGTTTTCATAACTATTACCTCTTTTTTACCGAAGTTTCAAAAACTTTCTAATATTGGCAGTAATAACTATTTGCTTTTGGGATATTTCGCCAACTACGCACCTTGGCTGCTCGTAAAGCGATGCCTCTTTGTATATCACTATTTATCATCGGCAGCTTTTAGCTTTGTGGCTTTAGCATGGATTGTCAGCCAGATGCTCGATAAAAAGGGAATAGTTAGTTATTTAGGCTATGTAATTATCGCCTTAGTCCTATTAAGCCAAATTTTCTTTTTACCGATTTGGATTGGTTTGCCCATATCCCATAGTGCTTTTTACGAGCGAATGTGGTTTATGCCAGATAGCGTGCCAGGCTTTAATTGGATCTGATTTTCATCATTGCATTCCCTATGGCATTCTTTTTTTAACTGCCAGCATTCCCAAAACATTTTGAGAATCACCTTAATATTTGCCCCAGTAGCCTTACCAAATCGGCGCGGGAAATGCTGCACTGGTAGCTCAATAATGGGGGATAGGGATGGTTCCCGTAGGAGAAAATGCTCTAATTTAGAGAGAAACTCAGCGCTAAACAAGGCTCCATCAGATTTAATCGGTTTGATCGATTGGTATATCTGGCGAGGAAATAATTTAAAGGCGCAATCAATATCCCTAGCTTTGATGCCCAATACCCATTGAATGAAAATATGATAGAGCCACGCATTGACAGAACGGATAAACAAATCGGCTCGCTTTGCGCGGTAGCCAATCACGATTTTTGACAATAAATTCCCTTCACGATCTTGAATATATGGCAAGAAACGATCCAGATCGCTGATGTCAAACTGTCCATCACCATCGGTCAAGAAAATATATTCATGCAAAGCCCGATCGAATCCACTGCGTAGAGCCGAACCATAGCCCAAGTTGCGATGATGGTTGACTAGACGAATTTGAGGATTTTGCTTGGCTAAATCTGTCACGATCGCAGGAGTTGCATCGATAGAACCATCATTTACCACAATAATTTCGTAACAGATCTGGCGATCGCTTAAGTACTTCACCGCAGAGGCGATCGTCAAACCAATATTTTCAGCTTCATTATAGGCAGGGAGAACAACAGATAAAGATAGCAAGTTTTTCATAGGGTTGATGGCTCAAATATCAAAGGCGCAAACGTTTAGTTTTTAATTCACAAAATTGTTGTCACACTTTCGTGAACTGGTGCAAAACCTGCGGCGCAGGTTTTGGGGTTTTATATTTAATTAAGCCCACTTACTTAGCGACTTCCCTCCGATGTTAAAGGAACAGATAACAATGATTGCTGTGATTGCTGTGATTGCTGTGATTGCTGGCGAAACATACGAAATGTATGGAACAGCATCAGGGCAAACAAGGTTACGTTTACAGCACTGGTTATATAGACTACGCTTTGTAGCCATATTTCGGGAATTGCATAAAACAAGTCTTCATAGTTATATCGGAGGTAGGCGTAACCTACATTTACAGCACCTGTCAATGTCAATCCCCAATAAAGCCACCTAACGACAGGAATCAAGGCGATCGCGATCGCCAAAAAAGCCAATCCGTATAGCATGTATCGTTCGTGCATCCTTGTCGGCAACATAAAAAAGCCGAATAGCATAGTCGAAAGCGCTAGACATTGCCCAGCAAATTGGGCTTGATGATGACGTTGCTGATATAGAAATATCGCCAACCACCCCAGAAGTATGCCCAAAAGACAGAGCCCAATTACCTTATAACTAAACCCACCGAAGGTCGTATAGTCGCGTATCCAATTCGCCCAACCCCAAAAATTAAATGCATTTACTGAAGCAAAACTATAGTAATCAGCCGTAGCCCTAAGTAATTTATATAGAGATAAAAATGGGTTGATCATACCAACCACTGCGGTCGAGCCCACCTCATAAAATGGCAAGATAATCAACCAGATGGCAACTACTCCCCCCGCAGTAATTGCCCCCCATTTCCACCAAGTTTGACGAAACCATTGAGATAGAACTAAAAATGGGGCAAAAAAAAGTCCTTGCGGTTTGACGATCACCATCACGGCAATGAGCAGCCCCGCTCTCACAATATGGTTTTGTTGAATCAAATAAAACGCCCATAGCATCAACAAAGTCATAATCCCATCCACCTGTCCCCAAACTGCGGATACAAATAGCATTAAAGGATTAAAAGCATAGATTAGCCCCATTGTATAAGCCTTATCAACGGAAGTATGGGCTTTCAAAATTTGGGCGATCAAAAACGCGGAAGCAATATCCGCCAATACTGGAGGGATTTTAATTAGGATCGTTAACAGTAATCCATCTGTATGACTAAAACTCGGATCGAAGAATTGATAGATCTTGCCAATCAACCATAGTACATAGAGATAAGCAGGTGGGTAGTCGCAGTTAGTTGAGTAATTATAGAAATTGGCAAATCCTTGTTGCACCATATCGATTGACCAAGCCTTATATAGGTTCATATCTACCCAAAAGGCAATTGGCAAGCTAATCAAAAATAAATGCAAACCTAGAGCGAGCGCTAGCCCTAGATAAAATCTCCGCGAATTTAGTTCTAATGGGGCTTTAGCGATATTAATCATGCAATCGTCTCATTCGAGTTGGAGTTGAAGATATCTTAGGCGATCGCCTTATGCCAAAACTAAAAATGGCATAGCCATTTATTTGTTTTTCAAACCCTTACTAGGTTTGGTTTTTAATTCGTAAATCTTAATTCGTAAATCTTAATTCGTAAATCTTAATTCACTAATACCAATCCACAAAGGTTTTGTCACACTTTCGTGAATTGATATTAGCGATCATTTAAATAGCGTAAATAGCGATCGCTATTTAAAGTTGAAATTTAAAATATAGCTATCCTAAATCATTTGTAGATTTTTGGGTTTGTGGAAGCGTACCCCTTTGGGGTGCGCTTCCACAAACCATTATGGTTCTTGCAATATCCAATCAAAATAATTGCAACTTTTGTAACTTGCTTGGGTAATATATTGCAGTCAGGTTGGTAAAAGTTATGTCTGATTCTAAACAAAGCCGTAAAATCAATCGCTTCTTTGCCGAGTTTATCGCCAAGTTAAGAAAATGGCTGAATAAGATCGGTAGTCCTATTCGCATCAGCCGCCGATTTGTGCGGCAATTATTAGGAGCATCAAAGGGACAAAGGAAAGGCAGCGCGGCTGGCTTTGTATTACCAACTGTGACCTTAGTAACCTTAATTGTCACTCTATTGGTGGTTACGACTGTTGCGAGAACCTCCGAACGAGCCAAAAGCGCATCCAATGCTCGTACTGAGCAGGTTTTTCGGAGTGCAGCGACTCCCGTTGTTGACCGAGCCAGAGCGAAAATTAACGCGCTCCTAAATGACAGCAACTTGCCTCGTACCACACCGCCAGAACTCACTCTAGACACTGTCATGTCCGCCGACAGTGGCAAATATACATTACCCGATGAAACCCGCCTCCAACTTGTATACGATTTCTTGACCCCTGTTGGTTCTACGGGTACGGCAACTTCTAGCCCAGACGGCAATATCAGTGCAACGACAGGTATCACTGGCAACAAAATTGAAAATCGGGAATATGTATCGACGGCTTGGAAGTACCCGATCGATACCAACAATAATGGCAAGTTTGACTCCTATGGTCTGTACAGTATTCTCTTCCGTGCCCGTCCCCCATCCGTAAGCGATCGCCCAATTGTTCCCATTGAGTCCCGATCCCTGCCCATGGATGAAACCACCCTCTCAGGTTCTTGTGTTTCCACGGGTGGATTGACGAACATCGCTAGCAATGGAGGCTGGTCAACTTCTGGAGATAATAAACTCCGCAAAGCCTTCTTTATATATGCAGTTACCGTCCCCATTACCGATACGGCAAGTTTTCCTGCTAATCCCTCTCAACAAGCTCTGTATGAGCTATATACAGGACCCAAAGCGATTAGTGCGGTAGAACTACAACAAGACCGTGCGCGATCGCCTCAAAACAATAACGCCGTTTTCTTTGAAGGTGATACCGAACTAGTTAACGTTGCCACCTTCCGTATTAATGGCAGAATTTATAGCGCTGGCAACCTCATGGTAGGTGCAGGCAATAGTCGCAATATTACCTTTTATCAAGTCAGTAGCTCAGGAGATGACCCCACAAACCCCAATTTGCTTGGTTCCTGCTATTACACCGAAGGAAACAGCCAGATGGTTGTCGCTGGTAACGTCGTCGAAGGAGATGCCGTTTATACCGATACGACAGCCCTCTCACCAGACAAAACTGGAACGACCTCCAGCGCTACGGGTAATGTACAGGTACACCTATTTTTGGGCGCAGGGAAACCACCAAATACGACTACTGGAGGGGTCAAACTAATTGATGAAACTACCCAGAGTGTTGATAGTAGCGTAACGGGCAATCTTAGCTCCGATTTGTCACTCAATGACTTTGCGTTTAACAATCGCATTAACATATTGGTAAACGCGGCGATCGCTGGTCGTGGCGCTGTCTCTGTCACCTTCCCCATCCCATCAAACTTTAGTACTAGCAACCTCAATTACGCCAGCAAACAAGATCCCACCTCCGTCCAAGCCGATCTGGTCGATCGCATTAAAGACGGAGCCTTATCTTCTCAAGCGGAAGTGAATGCCGCTAGAATTGCCGCCTATCAGACTTATTTTAGCGCTCGCATTCACAAGGTCTCATTCCGCGAAGTTGCCTTTCAAGGAACAGACACCACTCCTTCAACTTTATTAACAGAAATTGCCGTTCCTGGATTTCCTAACGCCCCCGATTTAGCGCCACCAGTCACTTGGATGTTGCCTAGTTACGCCAATACTAATTTTGGTAAAGCCGCTAGTTCCTACGATCCAGCCACAGGTACAGGCTTTGACGGCAAAGGCGCGATCACCGATACAGCCAATGGTTATACCCTCCTAAGACCAACATCGGTAACCAATCGTCTTGCACTTGCCGCTAGCGATCCCAGCTATGTAACCGCCAATTCTAGCGAGAGAATGCTGGGCGATCGCGTCTTGGTAGGTAACGGCTTCCCCGCTCAATGGCTTTACGTCAATCCTAGTACCAATATTCTGGGATATGTAAGCAGTTCGCAGCAAAACTATATCACCACAAATTCATCGGTCTTCTGGAACGATCCCAATGAAAGCACTGCAGGCTCCGTCCCCCGCTATCGATACACCCAGTCTATTCCTCTCAGTAATTTGGGCGTAACCGATCGCGGCGGATTTTGGGAACTCTCGGCTGCTGCCGATCCCACCATTACCGATCCGACGAACCCATCTAACACCACTCCTAGCACTTCTCCTCAAACAGGCGGACTCAGGGTAGTCACCAATGCAGGTATCTATAGCCGTAGACCTGAAGATTCTTTCCTATCTCGTTTCCGCACTGGATTTCAAGATATTACAAATACAGGCTTCAAGATAGATGAATCTAGCGCTCCCCTTTGGAACGGTCAGCCTCAAGACAATCCGATTACGGCTTTTAACGAACTTTATTTTGCAGCAGCTCGCGATCCAGTCTACGACACCAATACGGATGGCGAACGAGAACCTCGCAACTATGTAGTCTGGCAAGACTCCATGCCCATGACAAGCGGAAACGCGAGCGATAGTCGCAAGGGCGATCTGCAAATGCGTGCCTCGGCAATTTATCACTATAAAAATAGTACTTATAACGCAGTGGGAGCGCCCACAACCTACCAAAGACCGATCGCCTGTGTCAGCAGCTACTACGATCCCACCAACTCAGGCACGGCAAAGAATTACTCTGGTGCGCCTTGGAATAGTGGAGGCAGTGGACGCTCGAATAATGGCTTAGTCTATGTAGTTGGCAAAACCGCCTCCGATACGAGCGTAGACTTTACCAACATTAAATACGACAACAGCACTGGGCTGTTTTACGACAATTCCATCAGTACGCCTGCATCCTATATCTACAAATTTGCGGACAAGGCTCGCAACCCTGGTGACAAAACCGCCAATCTGAGCGATCGCCTTGGCTATCAAGCCAACCTAATCTTCCCTAATGGACGCTTTGTCAATCCGAATCTACGGGAAGTACTCAAAAAGATCGTCTACGACCAAGGCGTGTCAACGGCGGCAGCAGCAAAGCTCACACTGCCACAGCAATCAACCCTTGATGCCAATCTCTGTGCCTTACAGATTCTCGATACGACTCTTAACTTAGCCACAGGCACCCCTCCCACTCCTATTACAGGTATTCAACTACCCCACGGCACTTTTAGAGAAGCAGCTTTCCTTGATGGTAGAGAAGTTAAGTCCCTCAATCGCAATGAATCCCTCACCGAAGGCGCGAATGGCAACAACACCACTTCAACGGGTGGGCTATACGCTACGGGTACAACTGCAACTAAAAATCGCGGCGATATCTACGATCTAGAAATCGAGCAACGCCAACCCCTGGAAATCCGTACCACAGATATAGACATGGATCGGATGCGAGGATCTACTGTCACAGGCACGATCAACTCTACAGGGGTTGCTACCGAATTTTTGCTACCCTACAGTGGCATCGTCTACGCTAGCCGTGAAGATGCATTACCTGACTTAAGCTATTACAAGGTTGATAGTAGCGGCAATCCCACCTCAACCACCAGCACCGATCAAAGCAGTCTAAGTTCCACGGATTTTCTGCTCGATCCCACCCGCAAGCCTAGTGGCATTCGCCTGATCAATGGACTGCGGCTATGGCGGAGCAGTCTTAACACCGCCAACCTCGGTAACACCAATGGTAGTGCTGCTGTTTCTAGTACCACCTATGCGAGTTATCCTTGGACTACTGCCACCTTGGGCGAAAAGGGGCTAACCCTAGTTTCCAACAACCCCGTTTATGTTAAGGCTCAGTACGATCCTGCGAGCGCCAGTGCCACGCCTGGATTTAACAAACATACCCAGCAGGAATTTACCAAAATCCTCAATGAAACCCTATCCAATCCTCCTACAACGGCGGAACTCACAGCGGTATGGAATAATTTCTACACTCGTCATGCGAATAATGGAGCTAGTGACAAGCTCAATGGAAATTTTGCTTGCAGACCTGGTTCTAATTCCAACTGTACGACTGGCGATGAATGGCGATCGACGACGGTTTTAGCCGATGCAGTCACAGTTCTATCCGCTAATTTCCGTGATGGCTATCGCAGTGATGGCGACTTTGACCTACGCAATAATGCCAACACCTCTACGAGCATCAACTGGCAGTCACAGTTAAACCCTTCTCTCTATAACAGCGACACCCTCAAGGATAGTAGCTACGTTCTCGATCTGCGACGGAATGGCTTCTTTAACAACAACTTCGTCACCAGTTCTCCTTGGCTAATTCCGCTTAACTCTGATGGTGGCACGGGTACGACTAGCACGACTTGGATGGGATCGCCGCAGTCCTCCACTCCAGTTAATGGCAACATGGCTAGCTACAACGCTAACGGCGTTACGCCCGTACAGCGACGCATTAACTTTAATGAGTACGGCATGGAGATATGCCGCAAAATCCCTGTCACTGAATGTACCTTCTCCGATTGGGTTAAGGACGGTGCGGGAACGACTACGCTACCAGACTTTACGGCAAATAGCACCACGATCTCTACCCCTGCCGCTGCACCGCGCTATATTGCTCCGAGTGACTGGCGCTATGCTCGTCGTTTGTCATTCCTCCGTTTTGACGATATCTATCAAGATGGTAACGAGCAACTAATTTTTGCCAGCAGTTGCCCAGGCAGCAACCAATCTTGGCCTCTGCCTATCGGCGTGAACAATGGCAATCTTGCCACAGGCTATACCTACCCCATGCTCATGGGTTCTTTAGGCGCGCCTTTTAGCTTCAGTACCCAAAATAGTTACGGGACAGTTGGTTGTCCAGATTCGGGAATGACTGTCGAGCTGGGTAGTATGTCTAGTGGTAGTTTTAGTGCTGGCGATATATCACTACCAGAAGGTCGGAGAAGAAATCAAAACGGTACTACGACAGCTTCCATCGGTGCCCTTGAGACCCAGATAGGTTCAACATTGCCCGCTCCAAATTTATCAGGCTCTAGCGATACGGCAGCTTCACCTAATACCACTGGTAATGTCACGAATAGTCTTGATAATACTTTGGGACAAAGTATATCTTCCAATGGCGTTTCTAATGGTAAACGCAGCACTAACAACACCGTTTACAAACGGTTTGACTTTGGCGTTCGCTTGAACAATCGTGCGTCATTGCAACCAGGTCAAACGGTTAGCGTTAAGGTCACCCTATTCCCCCGTACTCCAACCTTGGCTACTGCTACCAATGGTACGACTGCCTATAATACTTATCCTGGGGTCGTGGGCGATCCCTTCCCCTTAATAACGGATAATACTGGCTATGCAGGGTATAACGGTCAAACTACTGTAGGTGCTCCCCCCAACTCCACCTTGGCAGTAAACACAAAACCCACCTATACGGTTAGTGGTAGCACATTAACCTTAAGCTCAGGATCCTTAGCAGCTGGTACGCGCGTAGCTGTCGGTGCTGTTGGTAGTGGTTCTTCTTCTAAGCCTCCCGCTCCCTTACTTCCAGAAACTGCATACTACGTTGTCAATCCTTCGGGTTCTTCTTTCCAACTAGCAAATACTGCAGGTGGCACTCCCATTACCCTTACCAATACGGGTACTGGCACTCAGGTGATCACTACGCCCAAGGCTGATTACCTCAATGCTTTTTACAATGTCTCGTCTGTCGCCATCAATGGTGTAGCCGCAGGTGGAGCCTATACTTGTGACCCCATCACTGCTACTGCCCCGATTAATCCTTCCTGTACAACGACGGTGTCATGGACGGGGCGTTCTTCAGTGCCCTCTCCCGATAACGATCCTGACATCAAAACCCTATCGGTCTTGGTCGTTCGCGACAGCTCCGATGAATTACCATCCGAAGAGTTTAGAGTCAGTATCGACAACATCAACGGCAGTAACGTAGTTTATGCATCAGGTGCAGCAGGGGGTGGCTATTCTGCCACTGGAGTTGCGCCAACGGCAGCTAGTTCGAGTAGTTCGAGTCAATCTCTACGACGTGGCATTATCACTAACGATAATCCCAATACCTTTAGTGGTAGCGCTAACTGTAACACCACTACAGTTCTTGATAATAACGATGACATCTACGTTGCAGCTAACTCAGTTTGTCCTACAGCAACGCCTTCTAACACACCAAGTCTCACGCCGACACCTACGGTAACTGCTACTTTCGCAACACCCACTGCGACACCATCTCCGACAAAAACTGCAACGCCTACTAACACAGCCACTCCTAGCAAAACAGCCACTCCTAGCAACACGCCAACGGCTACGGCAACGCCTACAGCCACACCTACAGTCACAGCAACACCTAAGGGTGGTGGTGGATCTTCGCTACCCAATCAACCCGTATTTGCAAGCTTGCCCGATCTATCTAGCAAACATGCTAAGGGAGTGGCGGGTATGCCCTTATCGATCATTGCGCCTCCTGCGGCCGCCTATCCCTTCTATCACACACCCACCTCGTCAGACACCTATCCTCGCGGATTCACGGCTCCATCATGGAATGGCAACAGCGGTAGTGCGATCGGGCAATATGTTTGGGGTAATGGACTTTATTTCACCTTCGATACCACATCCAACTACTTTACAGCTTTAGGAAATAACTTCCTCGCTGGTCAACCTGTAGCGCTAACAGTTAATAGCGGTGGGTCGTTACCTTCAGGGTTAACCGCAGGGACTATTTACTACGTTACCAATGTATCGAAAAACAATTCATCATATACATTCCAGCTTGCCTCCACTTATGCCGTAGCCATCACTAATCCAACTACACCAGACATAAATCCTTCTTCATCAGGATCGGGGCAGCTCCAGATCTATCCACTCAATGGCATCGACAACAGCGGAACGCCTACTACTACAAGAGACACCAAGATCTTCCCTGATATTCCGCCTTTGCCTCAATCTCAAGGTGAGACACCGATGCTGCCAGGAGACTTGTCTGATACTAATGCTGGCAATGGAAACAACTCGCAAATGAGCAATTCTAGACCTCCGACAGTGGATAAGACTCTGTGGTATCGCTCAGCTTATTACGATAATAATTGGCTCGGAGAAAGCAATGGCGTTGTCTATTCTACTAATAATCTCTTTATCAATAACCTTAGTTTCCCTGCAATTGGCGGTGGCTTCTCTGGCGATTTAAAGGCGAACCTGAACTCGATGGGTAGGTTAATATTACCTGAAACGGTTTGTATTGACTCAACGGATGGTAGCGTCGATGCTCGTTGCACTAAAAAGATCTTTAGTTATAACTCCAGTACTCCTTCGGACTCTTCAACCAATCTACTCAATTTAAACCTTCCCTATAACCCCCATTTCCCCAGCGACAACAGCAGCAGTGGCAACACCACAAGCGGGGTGACCCCAGCTACTACCTATACCGTATGTGGCGGTACTGGTAGCACCAATGCATATCAGGCTGTAGACAAACAATTCAGAAACCAATCTGGCGCAGTCACCTCAACTCAATACAATATTTCCACTGGTAATTGTGCGACAGGAACGGGTAGCCCAAGTGCAGCGATCGCTAACTTTATGGGTACGGCTCCGACACTCACGGCGGGAGCTTATACAGGTGGTACAGGCTTGCGCAGCGCTCAACTGATTCCAGGAAATACTGGAGTCAATGCTTTCGTAGCTCTATCGCCAAATGTCTCCACTAATAGCAGTGGTTCGAGTACTAATCCAACCGCCGATCTGCGTCCACTCAATTTCGGTACATTTGCCGAGACACCCTTTACCATAGGTACTTCGGATACTGCAACGGGTAAAATCACAGTCACGAATGGACATAACTTGGTAAATAACCAACCTGTAGTATTGTCTAGTGCTCCCAGCGGGCTGACAACCTATACTACTTACTATGTTCGCGATGTAATTGCGGCAAAAGACTCTACTACAACCGCACCCTATTTACCGACAACCTTTAGGCTATCGTTAACTCCAGGCGGGGCAGCGCTAAACTCTTCTAATACTACTCCCGCTCTGACTAGTGGTTCGGGGAATATTAGTGGAAATATCAATCTGTCCTTGAGAGCAATAAATACCTTCGCCAATAATAAGGTTCACGTTTATAACTTGAACAATCTCGGTACGGTGATCCCTGGTACTAATACCAGAACGCTCACAGGTACGTTGACATTTAGAGCCAACTGCGCCGATTCGGTTACAGGTAATGACAGCACTTGTACGCCAACCAGTATCCGCCGTGGAGACGATCCCGTCTTCATTATGATGGCTGATGCAAGCGAAGACATTGTATTTAATAGCTTCCGCGTACTGCTGGATGGAGTCAATCCGAATAATATTTTCTGGGTCTTCCCCAGAACTAGCGCCAATCCATCGATTACGGCGGTCAACACCTCCACCGATACAATTACAATTCCAATTGCATCAGCTGCCAATTTCCCTAATGGCAAGCCAGTTTATGTATCTACTACTGGAACTCTTCCAGCAGGATTAGGCACTGGAGGAACCTATAGTCCACAGGTCTACTACGTTATAAATGCCGTCCCTGCTTCGGGCACTTTCCAGCTTGCAAATACCTTAGGTGGTACGGCGATCGATCTAACTAGTACAGGTACTGGTACAAACAGTATAGGCGCTGCCAATGTAACTTTTGCTGGTACGGTAGGACAACCAAGTGTACTGACTGGTAACTTTATCGGTACGATGCCAAGCAGTGGGGCTAACTCATCCAATACTACCGACTTCGCCGTTTTGGACGGCTATACTTCATTCAGAGGTGTAAGGTTCTTAGGATTTTATGGCATTGAATCTATGATTAGTGACAATGTCCTGATGACAGCCATGACTCAGGTAAATCAACCTGCATTGCTACCAGTACTACAGCTTCACTTCCCGAATGTCACCAGTCCAGCAACCACGATCGCTCAAGCTGATAATACTGGCAATGGTATTAACGGAGCGCCTTCCTCCAGCACTGGACAATGGACAATGCGTCCAACCAAAACTGAGGTCAATGTTTACTTCGTGGCTGGCGCATCGCCATCGAGAAAGGGCGTAAGTTATACAACCTCTAGCTCGATCAATTTGACAAACACAGGGGTAAGCCCAAGTACATCAGTATCTTCAGGGGAAACTGGTGGTGGCTTAGCCAACTTTGTCCGCTTCCTTGAAAACTGGCATAACGTTCCTATTAAGATATCGGGCGGATTTATCCAAAATTCTCGGAGTAAGTTTGCCACTGCGCCCTATGCAGCATCAGCACCTTTAGTACTAAGTAGTAGTGGAGCCTATGGTCCTGGATCCGTCTATGGCGATCTCAAGACTATCTTTATCAACCCAGTGCAACCCTCCACTAGTTCATTGGTGAATGCAGGCATGAGTGGTTTTGATTTGTCTTACCAATCGATTACGAGCGCTCCTCAAAACATTCCCTACTATGCAGCGCCGATTCGTCTCTGGGGCTACGATGTGGGTCTATTAACCCAGCAACCAGACCTCTTTGCTCAACGTTTTGCCGTCCCGATCGCTGGAGCTAATGAGTTCTTTAGGGAAGTCAGTGGTGACGACCCTTGGATAACATCTTTACTATGTGCCCTAGAGCCCCTCGATCCTACGGCAACTAGCCCCAACACTTCGACGGTTAATGCTGGCTTAAAACAGAGTGTAGGTACCGATCCTACGCTATATGTCAAGCGAGTCCTGAGAGGAGGCGATCGCCGCACTGATTGCGATAAGCCAACCTATGGTACTACCGCCGCAGGTGACACACCCAACATTGTGTATAAGTAAAGTAACGACCTTGGATTTTATTTGGTAAGGGCAGACAATAAATTATTTCTCACCCTTACTAAATAAAATCCAATTAAAATAAAATCCAATTAATATCCAATTAAAGTCCTTGTAAAATTCCAATTAAAGCTCTATTTACAACTCAAATTAAAATTCTGAGTTATTATCCTTGTTCTTGAAAGATGGTGGATTATGGGCAATCTAAATATTCAATCTATGAACGATCGAACTCCTCGAACAAATATGCAAAAACTGCACAAAGTATCAAAGATCGCGATCGCCCATCATCTTGCCAATCTCGTCAAGAACGGGCGATCTAAAGTTTTATCCCCTGCTGACTCAGGCTTCTCTTTACTGGAATCCCTTGTGGCAGTGGCGGTTGTCGGAATTTTAATTGCTGCAATTACCCCGATGGTTGCCCTCACAACTTCCGCGAGAATTAATTCCCGACGGGTAGATCAGGCAACCCAAGCGGCGCGATCGTATATTGATGCAGTGCGTGGTGGAGTAATCGATACCACTAATTTCCCCAACAATTTGGTGCAAAGTAATGCCGTTGCTAGCTCGACAAATGCTCAAGCTCAATATACCTTTGAGTCAATCGTTGCGCCAACTCTTACAACCTTTCCGATCAGTACTACTGCTTGCCAAAATATCGCCAATAATGTTCCTTCAGGCACTGTACAGGGCATATGCGTTTCTCCGACTGGCAATGCTTATAGTAGTGCCAACCCACAAAACTTTTATAGCGATCCCCAAAACTTTTTTATCCAGCCGATGCGGAGTGGTCCGCTCAACACAGTGACTACGGCTTCTACGGATTTGAAAAATCAAGGGTTCTGGCTAGCAGTTAGGGTCTATCGTGCTGACGCGCTGTTTAGTGGTTTAACGCTACTAACGGGTACAGAAACAGCTTGCTCTCGGCAATCTTCTTTTGGTAATCCTCTTCCCAGAAATTGCCCTTTAGTAACCATGCGATCGCAGATATTACCAACCGTTAATGCCTCCAATCTTGACAATATCCGAACGGGTACTGGTTCAAATTAGTAAAGCAAAGGAGTCCATGCTATGAAGAAACTTCTCCAAAATTTATTGTCTCGGCAGCGCAAGGGAATATCGCGATCGCCAAATTCTCCATATTTAAAAAAATATCGGCGAGGCTCAGTATCTGGTTTTACCCTAATTGAGTTGCTAGTTGCCTCTTTGATTGCGGCTTTAATGGTAGCTACCCTACTGAGCTTCTTGCTAGGGGTACTAGATAGCGATCGCAAAGAGACTGCGAAAGCCAACGCGCAAGAAGAACTACAGGCTGCGATAAGCTACATTGCTGACGATCTTCAAGAAGCCACCTATATTTATGGGGCTGATGCCCTAGCGGCGATCAACGATCAGCTTCCCCACCGACAAGGGATCGCCGATGGCGGAACTGTTAGCGGCGATTGCAACTCAGGCAATCAATGTACTCCCGTTTTAGTGTTTTGGAAACGCTATTATTACGACCCTGCCTCAAGCCAAAAGTACACAAAAACAGGAGCATCGCAGATTGTTGGATGTATGCCATATATTGACAATCCGACAAGTGCGCCAACAAGTAAGCCCTTAACTAACTGTACCTCAAATAACACCACCAACAATCCTTACCAAGTTCCCTATGGTATGGGAACCTATACAAATTCCCTTGTCGCCTATTACCTAAAAAATGATGCAAATTTAGGTAGTACTTCTTGGTCAAACACAGCCCGAATTTTACGATGGGAACTAAAGGATGGCTATCAATGGTATTGCAGTACTGGCGGGTCGATCACGGATACGGGAAACTGTCCTACTACAAATGCAACCAACCGAGACGGCACTGGCAATCTAGCCCCTACCACTCCTGCTAACTCGCCACTGATTACTACTCCAGTAACGCAGCAAGATACTAATAATTATTTTATAGTTCCCGACAAAGGATTTAATCGAGTCAGTTTTGCGGGTACTGGTAGTCTGTCATCCCAAGCATCAGCATGGAAAAAGTTTGATTTTTTTAACTTTGCAACCAATCCCTTTGTCAGTCTCGTAGATTTTATGGATGATACCGTCTATAGCTCTAGTCAAGGCGGCAACAGTAACGCCGCAGGTACTGGCTCGACGGCAGTTGCCTCGGCAGGAATTAATGTGCCGATCGGCAAGAACATTACTATTTCAGGAGTAACTACTACTACCAACCCCGACTGTGACGATCCTTCAGTGGGTGTGGGAAACATTAATCCTCTATCCCTTACGAATACAACTGGTGCAGTGACACAGAGAGTTCCCGCTGACTTTTCCGACTTTACAACATCTAATCCTTCCAAACTTAGTAGTTTTTATGTATGTGTAGCTCCTGAAAGCGTTACCGCCAGAGTTTACCTAAGAGGTACTGCCCTAGCTCGCTTAGCCAATCCTCCTGTTGCCGCATCTTCTCGTCCGCCAACAGCTAACAACAACACATTTTTCCCGACGATAGATGTACGTAGCTTTGGTCGCAGTGCCATTGGCATTAAGCAATAGTCATTTCAGCTAATTTCAGGGAAAAGAACCATGCTCCACTTTAATAATTTAGGAACTTATTTAAGATTGTTACTAATCAAATTTGGCTGTTTTTTAGGAAACTTACCGCATATCCTCAAAAAATATCTCCAACCCTTGAAAACTAAAAGCAGATACTCAAAACATCGCGATCGCTATGGTAAATCTCTCGGATTTACGCTGTTAGAGCTTCTGGTAGTCATGGTTATGGTGGGCATCCTTAGTGCGATCGCTGCGCCATCTTGGTTGAGTTTTGTGAATAATCAACGGCTCAATGCTTCGCAAACCAAAGTTTTTCAAGCCATTAAAACCGCTCAGTCCGATGCCAAAGCAAGACAATCTAACAATAACCAAACAACTCAGAGCGCTGCCCAAAACGCCATTACTTACAGTACGCGGACTAGGATTACCTTTGTTGATACTTCTACCTTTAGGCTCGATAACGTGAGAAGTAATGGAGGTCTACAATCTTTAGATCAAGGCATAGTCTTCGCCTCCGTAACGAATAACGCAAATAATATCCCTACCGATCCCAATGGCTATAAGTACATTGAGTTCGACGCGAGGGGCTTTATCTACGATCCTAATTCTAACCAGCTACCTATTTGCATTAACCTCAGCACATCTAATCCCTCTGGTGCTCAGAATACAAGTTGGGTTAAAATTCAGACTTTACTTGGCGCGTTAGCCACGGGGAAAAAACCAGCTGTATGCCAAGTAGCTACTCAGTAATTCTCATTATGATTTTTGCTTTGTCCAAACCGTCAAATTGTCAACGAAGACGTAGGCTTTTCAAGGATTGCTATTCCAATAACTCCCGATAACTGCCGACAGATCAAGCCAAAATTTTCATAATGATAATTGCTGGTATCTGATAGCACATATAGCTACCGCCAACTGTATCAGGACA
>NZ_LIRE01000597.1 GCF_001402795.1 Pseudanabaena sp. 'Roaring Creek' | reverse complement strand
AGATCATTCTCCTGAAAATATGGCTGTCTTGCGACACTTTGCTCTTAATCTCTTAAGTCGCGATAAGTCTTCTAAGTTCAGTATGCGGGCGAAACGTAATAAGGCGGCTTGGGATCTGGCTTATCTAAACCATCTCCTTTCCCTTTGATTTTTTATGCGGTTGCCCTGGTTTACCCTGCTATTTAAAACGAGGATTATATGGTAAGGATTAGTGGCGCACCGCGCCGTCCATCCTTACCTATTTAGAACTAAGTACATCAGCATAATTAAAATTCAGATCTAAAACCTACTACGCAAGCTGCGCGTGCGTTTTAGGTTTTAGGGTTTTATATTTAATTAAGCCCATTTACTTAACAAAACGAAATTAAAGAAGGACTACATTTTTAGGCTAACAAAGATTCTAGCCACTTGGGGGGGGTAGGAATGGGATTACCAATCCGATCTAGTACGATCCAAGCGACTAAATGGACGAGTAATTGGTAGGCTAAATTGCTAATAAGTATTGAGGCGATCGCAAAAGCTTGGATCATCGCGAAGTCTGGCTGTTCGAGGGAGCCAAACAGTTGCATCAACCAATTGAGAAATCCAGAGATTTGCACGATCGAATAGGTCCAGACATTTTCGCCCAATAAAACCGATAGAAATACAAATTGAAAAGCCGTACCCACAGAGCCAATTATGGTAGCAATGCTCAGGGAACCAGACCAAGGAAAATCGCGTTTCCAAAGATAGCCGAGGGTAACTCCAACTAAACCATGGGGCACGATGTATTGAATACTGCGGGTTGGTCCCATCAGGATCGCTAGTAGTAGGGATGTGACCACCATCGCCATCCATGCAGCACGACTATTCCAGCGCAAATAAGCTAAAGCCGTTGGCAATGGGAAAAGCATTCGCAACAGAGGACCAAGGGGAAAGTAATAGTTGACTAAAAACAACATGGCGGTGGTACTGGCAAGAAATGCAGTTTCCACCATTTCACGAGGATCTGTATGCGGCAGTTTTTTCATTTATAAAGCAATTTACGAAAAATTATTTTTAGAAAAGCTTACAAATCCTCTTACTCCCTTCCCAGCTATAGATAATTTAAATAAAAACTACAGCTTCGACTTCGCTCAG
>NZ_LIRE01000596.1 GCF_001402795.1 Pseudanabaena sp. 'Roaring Creek' | reverse complement strand
GAATTATCTATATCTAGTGATGTAGCTATTGCTTCCAGCATCACTATTTTATCGCATAGAACTTACTCCCTTCCCACTATAAAATTAGACATTAAAAACCAAGAATTAGACGTTACGGCGCGAAGCGCCGCAACGTCTAATTCTTCACTGGGAAGGGAGTACCTCATAGAAGTTGGTTTAAATGGGACCAAACATATAATTGGCAGGAATATGAGGATCGTTGGAGAAGTAGAAGTCATGCATTGTCGATAGGACTTCTTCCATGCTTAAAACGCCGTCATCATCGCGATCGATCTTTTTAAAAGTCTCGCTAGCGTAGACAACTGGAATATTATAAACGCGGAAAAAATTAACCCATTCATTCCGATCTAAATTACCACTTCCATCGGTATCAATAACGCTGAACAAAGATGAAGAGAAGGCCAGAATTTCACTCCGATAGCTTTCATCGTGCAAAACTATGTCGTAATAGGTAAACCACTCTTCTAAGTCGATTTGATTGCGTGCATGGGCATCAATCACTTCAAAGCTTCCTTGTTTAGCAACTGGATTACTTGTCTTCTTTTTGATTTCGGCGCGCATTCGATTCCACAGCAGTAAAAATTTACTAGTGATATCCTCGTAAGGCAGAGTGTCAGGTTTCCAGTCTCGTAATTCTGCTAACCGTTGTGCTAGCCGTTCAAAATCAGATAGTTTTAAAATCCCCAGATTTTGAGCATCATACATACTAAAAAGCTTGGTCAATTTGCGCTTCTGCAATTCACTCAACATAATAGACTCCTGAGATACTAAGGATTTTCATGCAAATAGCTCTGACGTAGGTCTGACTTAATTTAATGCCCCATTATTCCTCATGCTTAATGTCCCGCTATTTAAATGGTACAAATTTATGGAAAGAGATTTGGTTAAATTTGGATAAAGAGAATCGCATCCTTACGCCTTGCCTCCAGAATTCTTAATGCGGGGCAAAGCCCTAATAACTCTGGAGAGAAGGGAGTTTATTTATAAGCAGCCAAGTATAAGTAAGCTTACAAACCAGAAGTGCGTACTGTCCGATAAACGGACAATACGCACTTCTGGTTTGTTTTTAAACAATGCTGAACAATTATAGAAATATACAGCAATTATCGATCACACGAACCACAAGGAAATTTTTGAAAGCGTTGCTTCGCAACGCTTTCAAAAATTTCCTTGGTTTGGGCTTGAGCGCAAAGCGCTGTAATTCGCACTACGCACCCTTATCCCTAACTTTATAG
>NZ_LIRE01000595.1 GCF_001402795.1 Pseudanabaena sp. 'Roaring Creek' | reverse complement strand
ATGGGTTGATCGGAAGTTGATGCTCTTTGAATTAGTGAAGCATTATCATCAGATCTTTGGATTTGAGGAGAATTATTTGATTCAATATCCTTCGAGATAACTTGTCTTTGGATTTCAGTGGTTTGAGAATCTAAGATAGGTTGAGCGGTAAAGTCTGACTCTCTTTGGATTGTGCGATCGCTTTGAGTAATATCATTTAGCTGAGCTATATCAGGTTGATTGCGATCCATAGGATTAGGATCGCTAGTCTGTCTTTGTATCGCATCAGTTTGAAATAAATTAATATCTTGAGCAATATCTCGAATAGGAGCAGAATAATCTGCATTGACACTTGCTTGAATATTGCGATCGCTTTCTAAAGGAGTATTATTTACAATTGTCAAATTCGGTAAATTGTCAGAATCAACTTGTCTTTGGACTACCTGATTTATATCGGTGGACTGGTTATCTGGTGTTTCTGCAATAGGTTGATCGGAAGTTGATGCTCTTTGAATTAGTGAAGCATTATCATTGGATCTTTGGATTTGAGGAGAATTATGTGATTCAACATCGTTTGAGATAACTTGTCTTTGAATATCAGTGCTTGGGGAATCTAAGACAGGTTGAATAGAAGGATTTAACTCTCTTTGGATTGGGCGATCGCTTCGAGTGATATCACCTAACCGAGCCATATC
>NZ_LIRE01000594.1 GCF_001402795.1 Pseudanabaena sp. 'Roaring Creek' | reverse complement strand
GCATCTCTTCGCAATCCTAATAATCTCGCAACTACAAGCCAGTCCGATAATTCGGCAACGCCCATTGTGGAAGCTACGGGTTGGCGATTAAATGCCAAGGGTGAAGTCGATCTCTATACTACTAATAGCGCGATAAGAGAAGCAACCGTAACAGACTGTGCGGGATTCTTAGCGATCGCACCAAAGCTTTTTAAAGAGGTAATTTCCAATGAATTTTAGTCAAAGACTATGGTGGTGGTATCCCAGCTTTCTATTTCTATTTATAGAGATGGGAATGGGGATGCTTTTACCCACAAATGTTAATGCACAGAGCGTGAAAGCCGATGGCACGCTGTCTACTACAGTTACCAGTCCAGACAATCTCAACTTTACGATTACCAATGGCAATCAGCCCAGTAATGGAGTAAATCTATTCCATAGTTTTAGCCAATTCTCAGTACCGACAGGAGGTTCGGCAACTTTTAATCTGGTTAATACACCGAATATTAAGACGATTTTTAGTCGGGTGACGGGAAGTAATGTTTCCAACATTGATGGCTTGATTCAGACCACAAATAGCCATAATCCCGTAAGTTTGTTTTTGCTCAATCCCAATGGAATTATCTTTGGAGCCAATGCAAGGCTAAATATCGGCGGATCGTTTGTCGGAACGACAGCCAATAGCGTCAAGTTTATTGATGGAACAGAGTTTAGTGCGGTGAGTACTAATAACCCACCATTGTTAACGATTAGTTCGCCAATTGGGTTAAACATGGGAGCCAATGCAGCACCAATAACCATACGGAGCAATCTCACCACAGGAGCGGATCTAATACTGGAAGGTGGAAGCCTAGATTTGCAAGGACAATTGATCGCAGGGAGAGATATTACCTTAAAAGCACAGGATACGGTAAAAATCCGAGATACTGTCACAACCCCATTCCTCGCTCAAGCAGGAAGGAACTTGATCGTTCAAGGAAATCTGAAGATTGATATCCTAGCCTTAAAGCATAGTGGTGGAGCATTACGCAGTGGGGGAAATCTGAGCTTGATCAGCAATGGAAATATTTCTGGGGATGCCCATTTCGTCAGTGGGGGAAATGTTTTATTTCAGACGCTAACAGGCAAGCCAGGCAAGTTTGTCAGCCTATTCGACCCGATCGTTTATGCCAATGGGGATGTGGTATTTGGAGACTATACAGGCGTAGCCCTGAAGGTGGAAGCGACGGGAAGCATTGAGGGAGGGAATATTTACATTACGGGACCCGATAGCACCATTCCCAGTAGCGACCCAGATTTTATGACTCTCACGACTCAGCCTGCGGCGATTTTACGAGCAGGGGTGACAACTTTACCTACATCCAATTTACCCCAATTGGGAGTGGGAATATTACACACCAATTTTACGACGGGGACAGTGGCGGGATTGCCTGCTGGTAGCATTAGGGTTGCCAGTATTAACACTTTCAATTTTACGGGTGGGGATGGGGGTTCCATCATTCTGAAGGCTACTGGGGATATTGTAACGGGAGCTTTGTCTTCGTCCACTGTTGGCGATGGGGTGAATGGTGGTAACATCACCATTCTTGCCAATGGCAATATCTCAATTAATGGTAATGCGAACTCGAGCACTTCTTTGACAGGAAATAGTGGGAAGGGAGGCGATATCACGATTGCCACGACTAATGGCAATCTCTCTTTTAATAATGGATTCTTATATTCAGGAGCAAATGGCTATGGTACAAATACAATAGCAAATGGAGGTGCAATTAGCCTTTCCGCAACTAACGGTAATCTCTCTGTCAATGGATATGCAGATTCATCAACATTTAGCGTAGGTACAGGGAAAGGAGGTGCAATTAGCCTTTCGACAACTAACGGTAATCTCTCTGTCAATGGTTATTTGGTGTCTAATTACAACGGTGATAATGGTAATGGAGGCAATATTACCCTTTCTACGACTAATGGCAACCTTTTGACCCAAGGTGGTTATATAGACTCTGATGCCTTCTCAAATAATAATAGTGGCAATGGAGGCAATATTACCCTTTCTGTGAGCAATGGCAATCTTTCCAACCAGAGTGATTTGTACTCCTATTCCTACGGATTATTGGATAGTGGCAATAGTGGTCATATTAGCCTTTCTGTGAGCAATGGCAATCTTTCTAACCAAGGGCAGGTGTACTCCTTAGCCCTAGGGAATAGTGGCAATAGTGGCAATGGCGGCAATATTACCTTTTCCGCGAATAATGGTAATCTTTCTAACCAAGGGCAGGTGTACTCCTTAGCCCTAGGGAATAGTGGCAATAGTGGCAATGGCGGCAATATTACCTTTTCTGCGAATAATGGTAATCTTTCCAACCAGAGCGATCTGTATTCCTCATCCATTGCACAGGGAGGTAATAGCGGGTATGGCGGTGACATCAATCTAATTGCCCCAAAAGGGGATATCTTCGGCAATATGAGCAGTCTATATACTTTCTCTGCTGCGCCTAATGGAACATCTAGCAATGGTGGTTCGATCGGATTGGAAGCCCAAAATCAGATATCTGGACTGACATTACTAACGACATCCTCTTCTGCTCAGGCAGGGTCGGTGTCGATTTTGGGACATGGGAATTTAGCGATCGCCGATACCGTGGTTTTCACCAGTAAACAGGTTTCTATTTCCACTCCATTTACGGGAGTGATTAATATCTCAACCAATGGCACAGGACGTTCGGGGGATGTCAATATCAACAGTTTGGGCAATCTCACCCTCACCAACAGTCGCATCGAAAGCGATACCAAGGGGCTGGACTCCGCTGGCAATGTCTCCCTTACGAGTAGCGGCTTGATTCGCTTTGACAATAGCCAAATTACCAGCAGTACCAGCAATGCAGGACTGGCAGGCAATATCAACCTCAAGGCTAGCCAAGGTATTGATATCGGCAACAAT
>NZ_LIRE01000668.1 GCF_001402795.1 Pseudanabaena sp. 'Roaring Creek' | reverse complement strand
TATAGTTGTTTTAAATAACTTGTAGACGGGCTTCGACTTCGCTCAGCCCTCGGTGTAAGCTAGCTGAGCGAAGTCGAAGCTGTAGTTTTTATTTGAATTATCTATATTTTTTGCAATGCACGGGACGCGATCGATCTTGAAGCAAGAATCCTTAATATTTCGGATGAATTTAAATCTCGGAAAACTGGGTAATTTGATCTAAGGGAAAAGGTTACAAGTTAGTTGCAGGTACGGGACTGTGGATTTCAAGAATTTAGTATATATAGTCAGTTTATTGCTTCGCGATCGCCAAACTAAAATTCAAAACCTTAATGGTAAAGGCTTTACGCTGATCGAAATGCTTGTCACGATGATTATCATTGGTATTCTCGCAGCGATCGCTATTCCTTCATTTCTCAATCAAGCCAACAAAGCTCGATTTGCTGAAGCCAAGTCCTATGTTGGTACTATGAGTCGGTTACAACAAGCTTACTACCTAGAAAAAAAGACATTTGCAGGCAGCATAAGCCAACTGAGTTTTGGAGCCAATACATCCTCTTCTAGTTTTACTTATTCTGTAATGACAGGAGATGTGAATGGAAATGCGAGCCCTGTTCAATTAGATCAAATTGTTACTAATATCGCATCGCCTTTATCTCCCAATTTACAAGCTTTTGTTGGAGTAGTTGGCATACCTGGTGTAGTGAGGATAGATGCTGTCTTTTGTATTGCGAATTTCAGTGGTGTTGCAATCAATCCAGGAGCGTTAGATTCTAGCGCACAGACGATGAAATGCCCCATTAACTTTACCGCCCAATAATATAGCAATGTAAGTTTTGCTGAAGCCATAAAGCCAAAAAGATAAGATGTGACACTTCACGCCGTCACTTATCTTTTTAGCTTTTATTTGTCCTAAATAACTCAAACATTGCTCTAAGCCATGTTCTTATCCCAGTTCTCAAAATGACAACGCCATTTTGAGAATCTCAAAACCTTACTGGGCTAGCTTTTTAATTCACTGAAGTGAGCCAACACTTCAGTGAATTGATATTATCCCAAAATTATGGGGGGTATCTATCTAAAAACATTTTTTCGTTCAGTGATATCATCCAGTTTTTTTGTGGGTAAGTTATTTGCACAACCAAGTCGGTTAACGTTCTTGACATACACGGGATAAAGAATCATGAAATCTGAATTCAAGACCAAGCTCATTCAACACATCCTCAACAAGAAGAATGGCGAAAAGGGCTTCACCCTGATCGAACTTCTCGTTGTTATCATCATCATCGGTATTCTTGCTGCGATCGCTCTTCCTTCCTTCCTAAATCAAGCGTCTAAAGCTCGTCAGTCTGAAGCTAAGACCTATGTAGGTTCCATGAATCGTACTCAACAAGCTTACTACCTAGAGAAACAATCCTTTGCTCCCGACCTTGCAACCCTAGCCGTTGGTATTGCTTCAGCCACTGCTAACTACACCTATATCACTGGTACAGATACAGCTGGAACAGCGGCAGCTACTAAAGCCTCTTCGGGTGTCCATAGCTGGGCAACACCAAACAGTGGAACAGCACCATTGAAATCTTACTTGGGAGCAGTTTCAATCGCTACTCCAGCAGGTTCCAATGAAGCTACAACCTTAGCCGTTTTGTGTGAAGCTAATCTTGCTCCTGTAAATAGTGGCGTTAATCTTGCAAACGCGGCTCCATTAACCGCAGCCAATAAAGCTGGTATTACAGCTTCCGCAGCTCCCACCTGCCCCGCAAGCTTCACTGCGGTTCAGTAACTTGAAGCAAGTTTCAGGTTTTGTATAGCTTATATTAGTAATAAAGCAAAAGCTTTGGCATTCATTAAACTCAGAATGATTGCCAAAGCTTTTTTAAGATCGTTATTAAAGTCATTGCTAAATTCTCCCATGTCTAATAATGTTTTCCAACAAGCCTATGAATACCTTCTGATTGGGGAATACAGCAAAGCATCTCTTCTTTATGAAGAAGCAATTAGTGAAGATCCAGATTCTAGAGAAAATTACTGGTATCTAGGTTTATCTATGTTGCTAAATGGGCAAGAACTAGAAGCCCAATTAACGTGGGGTATGGTGACTGCTGATAGAGATTTAGATGAAGTCGAGATTTTGGGGCAAGAGCTATGCCAAATTCTTCATCAAGAAGCCGAAAGACTAGACAATACCAAGGAATATGCTAAGGCTTGGTTAATTCGCCAGCATATGCGAGAAATTGCACCTCAAGATTTTGATAACCTAGTCCAAATTGTGTATTTAGAGCTTAATCTCAATGATTTTAGTCAGGATTCTTTAAATCAGTTAAATATTCTTGAATTATTGCAACAAGAACCAAACCCATCCATTCAAGAGGGATCGGTTTTACAGTTAGTTCAAAATCTCCTCAACTCTAAGTTGGAATACACCTCAGTTTTGAATGTTGTATATAGTTGTATTCCACATATCATTCACAATCCTAAAGAATATATTGATCTGTTACTTCCTATTGCAGGTAAACTTAGTCAAAATAGTCATCCAGTAGCACAGGAAATACTAGAGACATGTCTAGATCTTGATCCCAATAATATGATCACTTTGGGATATTTAGTTGATGCTTATATATATAGTGGGAATTATTCTAAATCTGTCGACCTCATTCAAGATTACACAACTAAAACAGACAATCTTTTACAAAAAATAACGATCTATTTCTTGCTTGTTTTAAGTCTGATGAGTGCAGGAAAATCATGGAAGGAAGCAGAAACAGCATTTAATCACTATGTATCGTATTTACTACAACAAGCTCAACAAGCACCTGAAGTCTTGACTATATATCTGTGTAGGGGTATGGCTTTTGCTGCATATTTTAATGACAATCCTAGAGATAATCGTAAAACTCAAAATCAGCTTTTCCGTATATGTCAAAATAATCAGCGCAAAGATAGTCACATTATAGAATATAGCCATCATAGAGATTCTGCTCTCAAAAGAATTGGATATTTATCTACTAGTTTAAGAAGTCATTCTGTTGGTTGGTTAGCCAGATGGTTATTTAAATATCATGATCGTAGTCGATTTCAAATTTATGGATATTTCCCACAATATTATCAAGGCGACTCACAACAACTCTGGTTTGACAAGCATGTAGATAGATCCTACCGAGCAGGTATAGAATGTGTAGGTACATTATCTGATTTTGTAGAACAAATTTATCGAGATCGCATTGATATATTGATAGATCTTGATAGTTTAACTTCTTCTACTTGCTGTGAAATAGTTTCCCTTAAACCTGCACCTTTACAAGTAACTTGGTTAGGTTTAGATGCCTCAGGTATACCTGCAATGGATTATTTTATTGCAGATAAATATGTTCTGCCAGAGAATGCTCAGGAATACTATTCTGAAAAGATATGGCGGTTGCCTAATTCTTACATTGCGGTAGATGGATTTGAAATAGGAGTTCCAAGTTTACAACGTCATCATCTGAATATTCCTAACGATGCAACTATTTTTTTAACTACTCAGAAAGGGTATAAACGCCATTCTGATACTATAGTACTCCAAATGAAAATCATTAAAGCAGTCCCCAACAGTTACTTTTTAATCAAAGGAATAGCAGAAGAGCAAAGTACTCAAAACTTATTTCTAACAATAGCCGAGCAGGAAGGAGTAAGTCCCGATCGCCTTAGATTTCTAAAGATGACTGGAACTGAAGTGGAACATAGAGCTAATTTAGCAATTGCTGATGTAGTTCTAGATACCTATCCCTATAATGGGGCGACTACTACCATGGAAACTTTATGGATGTGTATTCCCTTAGTGACTAGAGTGGGAGAACAGTTTGCGTCTCGAAATAGTTATACTATGATGATGAATGCAGGCATTACTGAGGGAATTGCTTGGACTGATGAAGAGTATGTTGAGTGGGGAATTCGCTTGGGTGCTGATGAATCCCTAAGAAAAGAAGTATTCTGGAAGCTAAAAGAGTCACGTAAAATTTCTCCTCTGTGGAATGCGAAGCAATTTGCCATGGAAATGGAACTCGCTTATGAGAAGATGTGGGAAATATATTTGCTGCAATAGCTCCCTTTAAGGCCTTACAATTTAATAAAGTACCAAATATAAAACCAGAATCAGTGATTCGGCTCCTCTGCTCCACTGATTCTGGGGAAACTGGATTGGTGTCTTATTTTCTCGCAAGTCCCCAAATGCTCCAATCTTCCATAATTATGACGCAGGTATTCGTTACCTAAGCACAGGGCAAAAAATCAAAAATAGAAAACCAAAACACTCCAAAACCTTTTCTAGGTAAAGCCTTCGGGCTTGTTAGCTTAAATACTTGTTGGGAGAGCATTTCAAGCTTTTTTGGTTGTACTTAGATTCGTTACAATAAAAACAGTTAAGGAAGATAACTGTTACTTTGGGATAGATACGAGACTAGATAGGGATGAAGGTATATCTAGATCGGTAAGAAAATCTTGAATTCTTGACACAATAGGTAAACTTCCTAGCCCTTGCTTAACTAATTCTGGAAATTGAGATAAGCCTTCAACAATCACCATGGCTAAGTTATATTTTCTATCTTTTCCATAGTTTAAAGTCAGATATTCTAGCAATTCTAAAGCATAGTCAGGAAAATTTAGGATGTCAGCAATACAAGCTAGTTCCAGGATTTGATCGGGATTCTGGTTGTGAGATTGGATTGGATCGCGAAAATAAAAAGCATCACCCCATAGCAATTGCCCTGCTCGTTGGGTTGATCGAATTGGTGAATTTGATCTTACGCGGTAAGCAGTTGATATATCAAACAAAGTGAAACCTTGACTTCTCAAAAAGGTGTCTACATCAGCAAACAAAGGTTGATCGACATATAAATGAGAGAATTCAACTTCAATTTGTATAGCTAAAATGCTATCTAAAATTCTATTTGCGCCCTGAAGAACATCTAGATCTGCTCCTTGAACGTCAATCTGGAGAAAATTAATTTCGTCAATTCCTTCCAATTCACAAAAATCATCTAAAGTATTTGTTTGAATTTGGCAGCTAAAGTCTAAGTTTACTAATTCTGGCAAACCAGCAAAGCGCTTTAAATAGGGTTCATTAGGCGGATAAAGAGAACTGCACATTGGAGCTTTAGTAATATACAGTGTTCTTTCTTCTTCAGCTTTCCCAAGTGCTAAAGGAATATGTACTTCTTGCCAATCAATATGTCTTGATTCTAGTTCAGAGTTTGCTGCCTCACAAGCATCGCTGTCGGCATCAAAGCCATATATAGTTAAGTTGGGAACAAACAATCCCCATCCTTTGCTTGCATAATCGTCATAGTCACCTAGTTTACGAGAACCAACGTTGCACAATGTCATATGAATGCGATCTAAGAAGCCATCTTTTTTTAAAATCGAGAGAAATATTGACATATATTATTTACTCTTCTTTTGTAGATAATTTTTAATAGTACTACTATCGGGTAAGTTGCTTCTGGGGTAAAGCTATTATATTCAGACTATCCTGAAAATGAGCATTTACATCAACAGGAACTAACCTTTGTAAATATGGCTGATATCTAAATAGTTGATAACCAATGCTTCTCAAATAATTCGCCACAGGCTCATTGCTGCCTTGTTGTCCCGCAATATTTTCATAGAGGATGATTGGTTCAAACTCAGTAAGAATGCTAGCGCTTCCTTTTAATACTTGTAATTCATGCCCTTCAGCATCAATTTTGAGAAAATCAACTCGACTCACGCTATATTCCTCAATTAGACTATCCAAAGTAAAACACTCTACCTCTTCAACTCTACTAGCATCTCTAGCTTGCCCTTCCTCTTCAGAAATTAGCTCGTTAAGCTCACTAGCCGAACTAAGCGATAATTTTGCCTTGCCATTGCGATCGCTAGCGGCTCCTACACAAACTTTTACGCAATCTAATTGATTGACTCTAATCGTTTCACTGAGATAAGTAACACATTGTGAAAATGGCTCAATAGCAAGTACTAATCCCTTTTCTCTAACCCTCTGAGCAGCGCTAAACGTATATACACCAACATTTGCACCAACATCAATCACTGTCATTCCTTCTTGAATTTGGTTGCGCCAAAATTCAAGTTCCTGCTCAAACCAATCACCTTGAGCGACTAATACTGATGTAACGATACTACGAAAGCTAGGCTCAACGGCTAAAACTAAATTTCCCTCGAAGGCAACATAGGTAATTGGGCTATCTACTTCTAACTTTGTCCATTGCCACTCAGCAGCATCGATACCTTGATTCAGACAAATCTCATTTGCCATTTCTAGCCAATATCTAGCATTATTGAAATCGGAAATTTCGCGATATCCAATATAAAGAGATTGTAAAATCGGTGCATAATTGATAACCAATTGCCTTGCATAGTGTAAATGCACAATTCCTTCAGTATAATTCCCCATTAGTTCCGCAACTCCCAACATAAGACGGGCGGTAGGGTTTTGCGGACAAAGTTGATTTGCCAACCGTAAGAAGCGAATTCCCGATGAGTTGTAAAATATAAATTGTGATCTCCTTAAGGCATCAGACAGTAGTATTAGGGATTGACTATACCCATTCTCGGCATTAACAATAAATTCAAACTCTAAAGAGTCTCTGGCTAATAAAGGCAAATAGACCAAACTCTTTGCTGGAATATTCACAGGTATATAGTCATGATGAAATATATTAATAGCTGTATTGAGAGCTAAATTAATTGCTTTTCTATGCTCTCCTAACATACTTTGGATAAGTAGATAATGAGCAGCACATTGTGGATTTTTATCTAGGCTGAATCCTATTTCCAGCTTTTCCATTGCAGTTGTTATTAAAGTAGATTTTATATCTAAATCTTCAGAATTCTCAGCTTCAATCAAATTAATAACAGCTAGATTATTCCAATCTAGAGAAGTTTTAGGGTTATCCCAGTTCGTGCTATCCAAGATTATTTCTATTGATGACAAAATGCTTGCATCAATATCGGGATAGTGGCTAAAAATATATTCAAGATAAACAGTGTTAGCGTTATTCTGTGATTCCACAAATAAATCCTCAGTAAAAATAGAAAATATCAAATTTGAGGCTCTATCATAAGATAATCAAGGCTTTCTAAAGTTATTATTGTGTTTTTTACTAATTGAAAAGCTTTCTGATGATCTATAGGCTGCAAAGTAACAGGATCTACTGGTCTAAATTGCTTCCAACGTTCAACCAAGGAAAACATTGTTTGATAGTTGTCTAATAAGGGTAAAAGACAGGTAGCCATAGAGCTATCAAGCGTTACAAATTGTCTACTAGTCGATAGATAGGTATTAAGTTTCATAATTCCACAACCTAGAGCATTAGTTACTAAATCCTCCCTAAACTTAGAATTATTTAGTTGGGGATGTAGATAAACTTTTGCTTCTTGCCAGTCAATATCATTCCATGTGCTAAAAGGTATGAAAGTCTGAATTTCCTGATGATGACCACACCAAAAGTCTAATAGTCGATGAATCGGATTGAGAAACTCATATATTCTGAGGCGATCTTCAATTGATAGATCTGGCAAGCTCATTTCCCAAAAAACAGGTAAGTTATCTGTCTCTTTAAATAAATCCCTAAAATTCCATTCGCGCCAGTTTACCATACTGATAAACTCTAACTCGGCAGATCTCAGAGCCGAGAACATATCAGCGATATCATAACCTTTATCCCCTTGAAAGAGATGGTTCATTAAAATATCTTCTTTGTTATCTACACTGGTGTAATTTGGATTCCAAGTTTGAGCTTTGAGTAGGATATTATCCTTTAAAGCTTGCATTGTCTCAATGACAACTTCTATTTCAAGATCTTCAGGATTTTCATCTAACAATCCCATCATTCCAAACATTTTTTGAGCGCGATAGATATTAACTCTTTGTGCAGAACTATGCAAATTACTACGAATAATCCCATCAGGTTTTAAAACTGATTTCATTGCTTTTAGAGCAGTTTCAGGCTCAGGAAAAAGATAGAGCAACTCATCACAGTTTATGTAATCAAATTGATAATTTAGTGAAGATAAATCTTCAATTGATAGTACGTGAAATTCCACATTGTCAAAACCATGATGTTTTAAACGTTGTTCGGCTAATTTAATTGACTCTGCGGATATATCTACACCTACTATTTTTGCTCCTGGATTTGCTTCAGCTAAAATAAGGGACTTATAACCAGAACCGCATCCTGCATCTAAAATAACTTTTCCTTTAGTATCTATAACTCGCTGATCTCTCAAATAGAAAGAGGTCACCAAGTTGTGTATATATAGCTCATTGGGGCTATCTTTAGGCGATTTATCTAGTGGGATTCTGGGATATGGGCTACTATCAAACTGTTGACGAATTTTATCTAGTAAATCAGATTGAGGATTGGTCATAGAGTTTGCTCCTAAGGATAATTTCTGAGGTTTTGCATTAGCTAAATAAATGCGATTGCATTGTATCAGAGCCTATAGGCATTCTGATAGGGATCCTTTGTGCTAGATTTTAGTTCAACAACTATCAGTTCTTGTCGTACTCACTGACTGCATCATATTACAAGGAAGATCTGGCTTTCCTATGCAAAATTTGCAAAATCTTCTGTTTGCTGCCCTTGGGGGGCTATTGATGGGACTGACTCCCGATCCCTTTGGTCAATGGTGGCTGGCTTGGATTGCGCTGATGCCTTTGTGGATGTTGGCTCAAAGGCTGAAAGTGAAGGCCGCGATCGCAATGGGGGCGATGTGGGGATTTTGCTATCACGGTATGGCGTTATTTTGGATTACATCTGTACATCCGATGGAATGGATGGGTGTGCCTTGGTGGAATAGTTTTTTGATTGCTACATTAGTTTGGTTGTTGATTGCGGGTTGGGGGGCAGTATTATCGGGGCTATGGGCAGGGGGAATGGCATTATTTACTCAGAAATTGAATGTGCCGAGTCGGCTGGTTATTGCCTGTGCGATCTTTAGTGGTTTGGAGATTGTTTGGAGTTGGGGACCTCTCTATTGGACAGCACTGGGTTATACCCAGAGTCCTCACGATCTATTACTTCTGCAAATCAGTCGCCTCTCTGGTCAGCAAACTATGACTTCCGCGATTGTGGCTGTCAATGGATTGTTAGCGGAAACTCTGTTGCAGAAAACTTGGCGCGATCGCTTTGCCTCAGCAAATCATCAGGTAATAATTACGCCATTGCTTGTTTTTGTAAAACAATGGCGCTATGCGATCGCCGCAATTTTGCTTGTATTAGCAATGGCTGGTTATGGCGTATGGGAAATGCAAAGCGATCGCATGGCAAGCACAAATGGCAAAGCGATCAAAGCAGGTATTATTCAGGGTAACTTCCCGAATATCCTGACGGTCTTACCGAGAGGATGGGAAATTGCCGTTGATAACTATACAAAGGGTTATGAAAAGTTGGCTCAATCTGGAGCGGAAATGATCGTTACACCTGAAACGGCGATTTCCTTTCTCTATCCAAATTACGATGCGCGTCGCGAACCTTTCGATCGCGTGGTTGAGAAATATCGCGTGCCCGTATGGTTGGGAGGTTTTGGTAAGACCCGCAATCCGAATACTGAAGATCCAAATAATTACACAAATAGTCTCTTTCTAATTGACGGTTCTAATAAGATTCTCAGTCAATATGACAAGGTTCGCCTTGTGCCAGTAGGTGAATATATTCCCTTTAAAGCAATTTTAGGCAGTCTAATTAAGCGTCTATCACCACTGCGCGGAGAAGTGGAAGCTGGTTCGAGCGAGCAACTGGTCGATACACCTTGGGGGCGCTTTATCTTGGGAATCTGTTATGAATCCGCCTATCCAGCTACCTTTCGATTTCAAACCGCCGCAGGTGGGAAGTTAATCCTCTCCGCTTCCAACAATGCTCATTTTGCTTCCTATATGTCAGCCCAACACCATGCTCAAGATGTCGCTAGAGCCATCGAAAGCGATCGCTGGGCGGTAAGGGCTACCAATACTGGCTATTCAGGCTTTGTCGATCCCAATGGGCGGACGATCTGGCTCTCGCAGGTCAACACCTACGAAACCCATGCAGAAACAGTTTATTTAAGGGATACGAAGACTCTCTATGTCCTCTGGGGCGATTGGATGACCCCTTTACTTGGTGTCATGGGTATTGCTATTTATGCCCAACATCGCCTCATGAATTAAAAAATATAATTACAACCCAAAATAGTGTTGCCGCGCTTCGCGCGGCAACACTATTTTGAGTTTTATAGCAATTCACGAAAGTGTGACAACACTTTCGTGAATTGCTATAAAACCCAGTAAGGTTTTGAGATTCCCAAAACGGCAACGCCATTTTGGGAATTGGTTTTATGTCCTGATACAGTTGCTATACAAAAGCTGCCGCAACCTTGCGATCGCGACAGCTTTTGTAAAAATTAAAGATAAATGAGAGCAAAATGAGAGCGATAGGGTAATAGCTTTAGCTATTAATTAGACATCGTAAGTAGCCTTACCAGTAAACTTAACGCTTACGGGGTTAGGATTATCACCAATCTTGCGGCTGACGCTATTTGCGGCAACACGACCAGCATTCACCTTCTCAGGGAATACACCATCGCTAGGATGTAGATAAACTTGGTCGCCATTGGGAAATTCGCGCCAAATCTTATAGTTGGTGATCTTAAATTTACGCAACTGTGTACCTAAAGCTAATGCTTGCTCTTTCTTAGCTAAGTAAAGCAAGTTATCGCCTTTGACCATAGTCGCAGCACCGCCTGTAGGCATTTCAAATACTTGTTCTTTGGGGCTTTCCCAAGAGATCAGGTACTTTTCTTCGGTGAAGGCTGCGTTGAGCAAACCACCAGTGCTACCGCCCCAGATAGGAGTTTTACCCTTGGGGGTAGGTGCAGTCGCTGTTGCTTGTTCTTCTGACATTGAGATTTTCTCCCAAATTGCGTATACGCCTTTGTTATCATTTGCAAAGATATCATTCCTATATACCCCTGCTTCAAGCTTACTTAACGTTACTTTACGAAGCTTGACAAAACTTTTGGAGAAAGTATGGGGTTAAGATGTTGTTTTCAGGTTTATGGGTTTTCCTAAACAGGTAAGGATGGGCGGTGCGAAGCGCCCATCCTTACCTGTTTAGTTAGGAACTAATGAGGCGGCTAAGATAGCGTTCGATGAGGATGGCTGCCACGATATCATCGATGGGACGATGGGGCGATCGCATTCCGAGGGGGACTAATTTCATTAAGCCTTGGGCGGGATAAATTTGCCAAAATCTTTGACGCGCCTCTTCGCTGCTAAAACGCTCGTCTACGGTGATGATCCGTAGGTCGGGGAATGTGGCTTGTAATTCGGCTTTCCATTGCTTAGAGGCAGTCTGATCGCCCATCACCATCAACGAAATGGGATAGCTCTCTAATAAATTGCCGACTTTGGCGATCGCTTCTAGGCTGGGGATGACTGCCTGAAAATGCAGCTTACGATCTAAGCCCATGACAGCGACACCGCATTTTTGTTTTCCTGGATCGAAACCTAGTAGCACGGATGAGTTTGGTAATTTAAGTTTGGGGATTGGCTATTGGCTTTTAGCTTTTAGCTATTGGCTTTTAGCTTTTATGAGTTAGTAATTTTTGATATTGCTTTCTACTTTCTACAATATAGCCTTTCGAGAAATAGCTTTTTGAGTAAAGTAGCCAATTTGCTAGGCATAATTAAAAACCAAAACCAGA
>NZ_LIRE01000593.1 GCF_001402795.1 Pseudanabaena sp. 'Roaring Creek' | reverse complement strand
TAGTTATATAGAGGACAATGAGACGAAGATTAATGCTTATTTGACTTTGGCGAAGGTGAAGTCGAAGGAGGAGATTATTAAGTTGGCTGCGGTGTGGGAGGAGCTGTATGGGGCTTTGCCTGAAGAAACGCAGGTATTGCTCAGGGTTATGGAATTGAAATTAGTGGCGCGTAAGGTTGGGGTGTTTCGCATTTATGCGTCGGAGGATGGGCGCGATCTGTTTCTGGACTCAAAGCTTACGGATTCGCTTTGGGAATTGCTTCATGCCAAGATCCCGATTGAGTTCTATTATCGTTTCTCTTTTGAGAAGGGAAGAATTAAGATTACGAGTCTCGCTCTCCTTCCTGGGGATAAGCAGGTGCATTTCTTGATTGAGTGGTTGGGCTGTTTTTTGACTTAAGCTTTAGACGATCGCTCGATCATCTCAGATTTTATGCCAAAGCATATCCAGTATGCGCTCTCACTTGAGGCGGATGAAAAGCTAGGACAATATGATCCTTGGGAACTCCTGCTGCAACCAGTTCATCAGTAATACCATCTTCGATACCATCATAGTGAATCCAGATTTTGTCGTTACGAATTTCGGCATGAACAACGCATCCATGTACTCGCCGACTATTTTCCCATCCTTCGCGCATCAGCATGAAATGGTTGCGATCGCGGCTAACAACAACGTAAGCACTCACGTCTCCATAGCGATAGGGAAGATCGGCATAGTATTGGAGCAGAGTTTCTAGGGTTTTGCGCCATAAGTCTAGGGTTTTATCTGTGGTTGCCATTGAATTATCCAACCTTCTTTGATGAGGGCGTTACAGTCGCTTATAAGTTGTGTTCATTTTGGGTCAAATAGTGGGCTAGGTTTGCGATAAGGCGTTGATACCGCTCTATTGAAATATTACCGATCGCTCCAATTACGTTTTTATTAGGGATGACGGTTAGAAAGCTTAATCGGATGGCAGAAGGAATAGTTAAGCCGCTTAATTCAAAGTCAGCATCATCGGGAGAAATGATTTCGTCAAAACTAGGGATATATTGCTTTAGTTGTGTACTTATTCCACAAACTAAAAGATCTTGATATTTTGGCATTTTCCTGAGAATTAATGCAGGACGATTTTTAATGGCTCCATTGGCTTGAGGGATAGGTGTGAGAATAATTTTACTTTCTTGCATAATTGCTGTTGTGTTCCTTGATTAGCTCTAATGGGTACTCAGGTTCATCTTCTCCATAGCATTGTTCTAAATTCTGTAAAGAGAAGGATTCGAGATTATCTTCTTGTTGAGATAGGTTGCTATCAATGTTGATGGAGTTAATGATTTGTTGCCAAAGTTCAACGGGGACAATTACATCGATTGTTTTGCCTTCGATGTTGGTGACGTAGCGGATACGGTTATCTGTTAGTGCGTTTGGTGTTGCGATTGCCATGATCATCATCCTCTTATCGTAGTTATATTTTATACCGCCGATCGCTAAATCTACAATGCGATCGCCTCTCCTCAAACCCAAACAAAACCCAATAATCGCGTTGGGACTAAACAATCGGCGATCGCTAGGCTTGAGGATGCTGATTATGATGGGCATTCGCTGTCAATGTTACAGAAAATTGCTGGTGCTCTTAATCAGAAGGTTGAGATTAAGTTTTTGGACACTAACATTGATACGAGTTTGGTATAGTCATAAAGTAGATTATCTTTTCATCATAGGGGGTAAAAATGCGAACTAAAGGATACGACTTTTTTATAACTAACTCACCTTACGCAGATAGAAAGCGCCCAAAAAAAATGACTGAGAATGTATACTGGAAGTAGGTTTGAGAGTAATTGCTTTGCCGAAACCAAGCTAAGATGAGGAAAGAAGATAAAAACATGAAGATGAACATGTTAGATCTTTATAGTGACTATCTAATTAGTTC
>NZ_LIRE01000768.1 GCF_001402795.1 Pseudanabaena sp. 'Roaring Creek' | reverse complement strand
GTACCGCGAGATGCTCCACCAGTAGTTTGAGTTGGTGCAGAACTGGTAGCAGGAGGTACAAAAGTACCGCGAGATGCTCCACCAGTAGTTTGAGTTGGTGCAGAACTGGTAGCAGGAGGTACAAAAGTACCGCGGGATGCTCCACCAGTAGTTTGAGTTGGTGCAGAATTATCAGCAGGGGGTATAAACCCGCCGCGAGATGCTCCGCCAGTAGTTTGGGTTGGCACCGTATTCTCTGGTGGAGGGCTAAACGTGCTGGACTGAGCTGCACTCGGGGAAAATCCGATTGAGCTAGCTAGTAGGGTCATTATTCCTACAACGCTGCCAATTCGTCGATGGTAGCTTGTAATCATTAGAATTCTTCCTTCAAATAAAGTTACGAAAAATCCACTTTTGTTACATGATAATGCGCTTATTTCCATGTGCATTATTAGTTTACCCATTAATTTTTTTCATAACGTCAATTACATTGCAATTCCTTTAATTTCATTACAAAAAAAGTCAAATTCAAAAGACATATAAAAAATGCGTAAAAGATATACGAAAAACTTGTCTATATAGGTAGAGTAAACTTCAAAATATTTGCAAGATATCGATTAAAAATACTATGCAATAATCCTAATTATTTTAGTATAGCCAAAAAAATATATTTAAAAGCCAAAATGATTTATTTGTAAGCACTTCAGGTATTCTGGATTTGCGCTTGATTGTGGCAAAATGCTGAATAAAAAACGCCTTATTTTATTCATTTATCCAGTTTATTAAGGAGGAAATCATTGACTTGATAATAGCATTAAGCAAATCGATTTTTGAAGAATGACTTTTTAAATGAAAAGAAGAGATATTGATTAGATATTAAAGATTTTTTAATGATAAAACTTGAGCGGCTACGATTGAATATTTGAGAATAGCCTAGAGCATCTCAATCGTAGTCAAAGTTAGTTGAGGGTAGTTGAATGGGGAGGGTAATTGTAAATTTTGTACCCATCCCCATTTCACTTTCACAAAGAATTGTACCTTGGAGATTCTGGGTTACGAGGTTATAGATAATGTGAAGTCCTAACCCACTACCACCTTTATCTCTAGCGGTTGTGAAGAAAGGTTCAAAAATTTTAGCTAAATTTTCATTGGCAACGCCAATTCCGTCATCGGAGTAAATGATGATTGCTTTGTCGTCTTGCTGGGTAACCGTAAACTGTAATAGACCGACTTTATCTAAGCCCTGATAGGCATGGGTTAAGGAATTTATCACTAAATTGGTAACGATCTGAGACAATGCGCCTGGATAGCTCTGCATCGTAATATTGGCATCACCTCGGACGATTACTTGGTGGGGCGTATATTTGAGTTGGGGTTCTAGGCTAGTTAAAATCTTTTCGATATAGTCTTTGACGGGAAAGCTTCGTTGCTCTAGGCTCGAACGATCTACGGCAACTTGTTTAAAGTTCTGGATGAGTTCGGCAGCACGATGGAGGTTAGCTGATAGAATTTCACTACTACTTTTGGCTTTTTCTAAATACGCCTGTAAGCTAGATTTTCTAAGTTCGCCACGATTGAAAGAGGCGCTAAATTTATTGGTGGCATTCTCAAGGATGGAAGCTGCCATTAAACTATTGCCAATGGGGGTATTAACTTCATGGGCAATACCAGCCACCATGCTACCGAGGGAGGCATATTTCTCTGATTCCACCAGTTGTTTTTGGGTTGCCTTTAACTCGTCTAGGGTTTTAGCTAATTCGGTATTTTTTTTGTGAATTGCTAACTCCGCCCTTTTGCGATCGCTAATATCGCGGATTGTAAATAGCACTTCATTGGCTCCACTAACGACAATCCGAATTTCCTCATCGCGGTACTTGCCATCAACGCAGATGCACTGTTCGTAGGTTTGTAATTCCCCAGTGCTTATTGCTTGATGGATATAAAAAAGATGGCGATCGCTCAATTCTTGCGGCAGAATTTGAGAAAGATGCTTACCGATATTTTCAATATCGGGATATAACAACTCGACGCTACTATCAAAGTTAATCTGCCCTAGATAAATTCCATCGCCATTCACATTGAACATCAAGTCGGGAATAACCGAAAAGATAGCGCGTCTACGCGCTTCGCCTGCGCTGAGGGCTTTATAACCCGTGATCACCATCGTCGAAGTAAATAGGGCAATAAATGCAGGAACAACTGGAATCCACCATCCCTGTAAAAATAGAATATAGCTAGCAATCAATAGACTCGTCCCTAAACCAGCGAGTTCCAGAGCTAACCTAGGGATATGGAAAGTGAATTTCGACCGTTTCTTTGGTTTGGCATAACTACGGCTCCAACACAATAGACCGCTAGCCAGCGACCAGATGACAATCCATAGAGTTTCTATCGGTTTTGACCAGACCCGTAAAACTGGACGTTCGCCGAGGGCATTCGCAATTAATTGACTGGTGATATTAGCATGTAAGGTCACACCACTAGTGACGGGAAAAGAATTCCCTAAAACCGTGCTGTTATAGGGAGTAATAAAGTAATCGGTATTACTTTCAGCGGTAATACCGATCAAAACAAGGCGATCGCGAAAGATATCCTGAGGAATATCTCCATTTAAAATTTGCGTTAATGAGACTACAGGAAATCCATCCTGAAAATTGCGAAAGTTCGATAATATCTGGTAACCGCCTAAGGATTGGCGAACATAGCCGCCATCATTTTCTTCCATAGGTGAGAAAATTGCTTTCCCTAATTTATATTGTTGCTTTTGGGAGTCAAGAACTTCTAGTTTAATATTTTCGGTTTTGAGATATTGGAGCGCAAGGGCAGCGCTCAAACTGGTAATCGTCTTCCCTTGCTTATCTTTTAACGATAACAGCACCCGTCGGATTTTGCCATCACGATCGGGGGGCAAGTCATTGGCAGCAACTTGATTGAGCTTTTCCAAAATTGAAGAAGCGGCTACACCATCACCTTCTCGATTGGCGATCGCTTTGCGAATACCGATGAGATTGGGTGTAGAGGTATATATACTCAATAGTTCTTGATATCCAGAATTATTTTTTTTCGGTACTGGTAGATCGCGGTAAATATCTAATCCAATCGCTCTAGGTTCCTGATTTTTGACTGCTTTGAGAAGGTTAACGAGGGTATCGTCATCAATGGGATAACCAAATTTCTGAATATCCGATTCATTAATTGCGACAATCACAATGCGATTATCTATCGGTTCAGATGGTCGCCACTGAAAGAACAAATCGTAGAGGGATAATTCTAGGGGCTGAAGTAAGCCCAAAAAGCGAATTCCTAGTAAAATCCCTGTGGTTATGGGGATAATTACACAGATCTCTTTATATTTCCAAATACTTTTTTTGAGAATGCTCCACATAGATAAATTTTAAAATGGATTTGTAGATATGGAGAAATAAATTCCATTCTCCTGTAAAGTTCTCTTTTCTGCGGAAATTCGACTCAGGGGCAAGCCTAAATCGAGACGAATGGTGAGGCGATCGCTCATTTGAAATCGCAATCCCATGCCTACCGAGACGAGAGTGCTCGGATCGGGGTTTGTATTTGCTCGCTGATTCCATACCGTACCAAAATCACAGAACGGAACAACCTGTAAAAGTCCATTAATGTCGGGAATATGCAAGATCGGAATCCGTACCTCTGCCGATAAGACTAAGCCATTATCACTGAGCAATGCATCTTGGCGATACCCCCGCAGGTTATCTTGTCCGCCCAAACTAATTTGTTCCTGAGACAACAGGGGGCGATCGCTAAGCTGGAGATCGGCTCGCAACAGTAGCAGCGTTTGCGGTGCTAGTAGCCGTAAATATTGAGTTTGCCCCCGCCAAGCGAGAAACCGACTATCTGGAGACAGGTCGTTAATCGTGGAGCCAAGGGCATTCAGCCCTAAACTTACTTGCGATCGCACCGCAAATACCTCTTCGGCACTGCGTTGGACATATTCTTGAAAAAAGCGCAACGCTGTAACTTTAGTTTGACCATTATCATCAGCACCAAGGGCAGGAAAAGGAATGAGCCCACCCAGCAATGATGCTGAGCTTTGCCGATGACTCAAGGTTAAGCCTAGGGCGAGATCTTGGGCAGTATTTTGGAAGATGGGTTGGCGAATTGTCAGTTCGTAATTGCGGGAATTAGAGGCAATATCGAGAATGTTAAATGGAGATTCGATGACATTACTCGATGAGGTTCCCAAACTCAGCCCAATCGTGCCATTGTAAGGATTGAAAGGAATTGTATAACTTGCATCAAAAGCATTGCTACCATCGGTATTGCCATAGGAGAGACTGAGGCGATCGCCTAGTCCTGTCAAATTTGCTTCAATCAGTTGGACTTGGCGGCGTTCGGAGCCGACGCTAGGAGCGCGACTATTATCAAAGGTAATCGGAAGACTGAAGGTTGGAGCCTCGGTTACCTTAATTTCTAAATCATTTAGTCCTACCTCCAAACTTGGGGACAAATTTGCCGATATACTCTCAATGAGAGGATTGATTTGTAATAGTTGTAATGCTTCGAGGAGACGATTACGGTTAAGGGGTTTACCTGTGGCGATCTCAATCCGCGATTGGATATAGCCCGCATTCAGTCTGCTCAATCCTATAATCTTAATTCGATCTAGTCCCCCTTCAACGACTTGGATCTTAACGGTTCCTGTCTGTAAGTCCTGCTCTGGGAGGTATGCACCAGAGGTAATGTAACCACGCTCTAAATACAGTTCTGTAATCTTGGTTCTAACTTGAAATAATTCGACAATGGAAATTGGCTTATTAGTATAGGGATTAGTGATGTTTTCTAATTCGCGATCGCTAAAAATGCTGCTGCCAATCACTTCAAATTTCTTGACTACGATCAATTCAGAAGTACTATGAGGAGGCATGTGCGAATCTGATGGCGTTTGGGGATTTTGAGGATTTTGGAGATTAAATAGGCGATCGGGCGGTGGCAGTGGCAAAGGTTCCGTTGGAGTTTTCGGAGTTATTTTGGGGGCAAACTCGTTAGGGGTTCCTAAACTAGGAATAGATGGGGATTGAGCCGCAATCTCTTGATTGTAGAAGTTTAAGGAAATCACTAATACTGAAATATATATTTTCTTAATTTTCTTACCTAAAGGTATGGATATGTAATCATATAATGCTTTCACGATAATCACTTGCAGATTTCACTAATTATTTATCGAGAGGAAATATTCTTCATTTGGGCATAATTTAGCTGCATATAGCAATCCTAAATGGTTTGTGGAAGCGCACCCCGAAGGGGTGCGCTTCCACAAACCCAAAAATCTACAAATGATTTAGGATCGCTATATATTACTTAATATTCAATGCTAAGATATGATTTACTCATATTTAGCTTTTAGACTTTAAAATTATTTATTCTCAGCTATCCAGTTAGCTGGGTATATAGCAACCCTAAATGGTTTGTGGAAGCGTATCCCGAAGGGATACGCTTCCACAAACCCAAAAATATCCAAATGGTTTAGGACGGCTATATTAACTGGGCATAAAAAACAGCATCAAAAACTGCATCGCAGACTATAGGTTTAGGGGATCTATATTTAATTGCGCCTCGCAGTTTACTCATTAGATATTAAATTAGATATTTAATTTAATATCTAATTTAATATCTAATTTAATATCTATCATTGATTTTTGAAATACTTACAAAAGGAATTTAGAGAATGAAACACCTGTCATACCCTATCTATGTTTCTTATCTAGTTGGTGTATGTCTTTTTCCCAATACATTCTCTGCGTCTGCCCAGATCGTTCCAGATCGAACTTTGCCGATCAACTCTATGGTAACTAAAAGTGGGCTAACCTCCACAATTAATGGAGGAACTACTAGGGGAGTTAACCTTTATCATAGTTTTCAAGAATTCTCTGTCGCTCCAAATAATACTGCCTATTTTAATAATGCTATTAATATTGAAAACATCGTAGCGAGAGTTACAGGTGCTTCCATTTCTAACATTGATGGCATCATTAAAGCAAATGGAAAAGCTAATTTATTTTTGCTCAATCCTAATGGCATTACGTTTGGAACCAATGCCAAACTAGATGTCGGGGGAACTTTTTTGGGTAGTACCGCAGGTAGCCTCAAATTGTCCGATGGCAGCGAATTTAGTGCCACTAATCCCCAAGCCCCTCCCTTGTTAACCACTAGCATTACTCCAGGATTACAGTATGGTGCGAGTAATGCGGGGGCAACGATCGCCAATCTTGGCAATCTGTCAGCCAAACAAGATTTAATCTTAAATGCGGATAGATTAGACCTACAGGGACAGTTACAGGCAGGTCGAAATTTAACCTTACTAGCGCAAAATACTTTAAAGATTCGTGATACAGCTAGCAATCCATTTTGGGCAATTGCTGGTCGAGAAATGCTGTTGCAGAGCAATCAATCGATCGATATTTTTGCGTTAAATCATCCTCGTAGTGGTTTTTGGTCGGGAGCGAATATGGTGTTGCGATCGCCCAATCCTGCGATCGGTGACGCACATTTCTTCGCTGGAGGAAACTTAAACATTGAAAATCTCAATGGAACTCTCGGTAATCTCATCAGTCCCAACGATCCCATCATTTTGGTAAATGGCGATGTCAATTTAGGAAACTATACAGGGGCATCGCTGCATATTCTCGCTGGGGGAAGCGTTACCTTGGGCAATGTGACGATCGCTGCTACGGGGAGCATTAGTACCACCATCAATCCTAATAATTCCAACCTATTTAATACCACAACAAGCTATGCCGATCTTGCAACGGTCTATTTGACTGACTATCAAACAATTAAGAACAGTGACGGCTCGGTTCAGAATGTTATCCCCATTAAAATCCCTATTACAGTTGATGGTAGCCAACAAGCAACTTTAGATGTGCGATCGGGTGTAGATTGGGCGCAACTCGGCGGCTTACCAACTAGCCCGATAGTTTCAGGGTCTATCGCTCCACTTCCTAGTTATAACAATTCTCCCACTAGTGCTAACATCACGATTAATGGCAATATTCGTGTAGATATCCCCAGTGGATTAGTGTTATTGACCAACCAGTTTGCTCCCAATAATTTACAAGGTAAAATCTCCACGCAAGCAATTGATGTGAGTACTGGTATTGTCGGGGCAAATGCTGGGGATATTCGTATCTATGGACGAGGGGACATTGCGCTACATTCCGACTTAATTGCTTACTCGGAGCCATTTATTGGTAATGCTGGCAATGGTGGCGCGATCGCCATTTCTTCTTACAATGGTGATATTACAACAAATGCGAATTTATACACTGACTCTTTTACCTTTGTAGGCGATACGGGCAATGGTGGCAAGATTTCATTGTCTTCCTATTCGGGCGATATCATCCTCGATCAGGTGTATTTTGAAGCATCTTCCTACGTTTTCTTGGGTGACTCGGGAAATGCGGGAGATGTTTCTCTCACTTCCCATTCAGGCAATATTATTGTAACGGCTCCCCTGTGGAAATCTCCATCAGTATCCATATTAGGATCTTCAGGCAATGGGGGAAAGGCCTCTGTCGCCACTGATTCTGGCAACATCACAATTCAAGATGCCAACAGTTTCTACGGAGGTACTGGTACTTATTTAGACACGGGGACATACTCTGGTTTTAAATCCTCTGGCAATGGTGGAGCATTTTCCTTAGCTTCCAATTCTGGCAATATTTCGCTGATTAAAGCACCCTTAAATTCCTCTACTGCTTCCTATTCAACATCAAAATCGAATTATGCTGGCAATGGCGGCGCAATTTCCTTAGCAACCGCTTCGGGTGATATTAACCTGAATGACTTAAGCCTATATTCCTACTCTTTTTCACCCTCGGCAAATGCTCGCAATGGTGGTGCAATTTCTCTATATTCAGGCGCTAGAAATATTAATCTGAACAATTCAACATTGTCAGCTTACTCCTTTGCACCTGCGGCTGCTTCTCAAAATGCAGGAACGGTATCGATGTCCACTCCAAAAGGCAACATTGTCAGTGCCTTAACTAGTTATATCTTGTCATTCTCCATTTCTAAGCTAGGAGCGATTAGTGGCAATGGGGGAGAAGTTAATTTAGTTGCCCAAAATCAGATCAAAAACCTCGGGCTTTTTACCTCATCGGCGTTCGGGCGGGCGGGTGCAGTAAATATTAAGGGCTTGGGCGATTTAGCGATCGCCGATCTTCAGATCATTACTAGTAAAACGGTTAACTTCCCCCAACGAGCCTACGATATTAACGATCCGAATACTTTCATTAAGACGATTTTTGGTTCTGGACAAAGCGGGCGCTCGGGCGATGTCAATGTTATGGGTACGAATAATCTCACCTTTGATAACACGCTGATCCTGAGCACGACCCAAGGGTTGGATCCTGCGGGTAATATTTCCATAACCAGCCCTAAATCCATTGTCTTCCAAAACAGCCAAATCTTGAGTAATACCAGTAGCCTAGGCGATGCAGGTAATATCACTATTACCGCAGGGCAGGATCTCACCTTCAAAACCAATAGTCAAATTACCGCTCAAACTAGTAGTAATGGGAAAGCTGGCAATATTGACATCAAAGCAGGAAATTCTATGCGCTTTACCGCAGGTACTGGTCTATTTGCTAATACCGCCAAAGGCTCGAAGGGGGATGGTGGCAATATTGCGATCGATGCACAGTATGCCACGCTTCAAGATGGCGCGACGATCGCTGTTGGCAGTTTAGGCGATGGTATTGGTGGCAATATCAATATCTCATCAAATTACCTCTCTCTGTTCAATGGTTCCTCCATAAATGCTTCGACCGCAAGTACTAATGGGGGTAACATCGGTTTGCATATCCCATCGATATTACTTCTGCGCTATGGCAGTGATATTAGTACTACCGCAGGAACCACCAATGCAGGGGGGAATGGGGGCAACATTAATATTAACGCAGGATTTGTGATCGGTGTTAAGGGGGAAAATAGCGATATTTTTGCGAATGCTTTTACGGGGAATGGTGGCAATATTAATATCACTACGAATGGTATTTATGGATTAGAATTTCGGTCGCAACTGACTCCCTTTAGTGATATTACTGCTAGTTCCCAATCTGGATTGCAGGGAAATGTAAAGGTGACAACCCTAGACATCGATCCTAGTCGCGGGCTAACTACTTTACCGATCAATCTCATCGATCCATCGAGGCAAATTAGTCAGACTTGTGGAGTGGGCGGCAAACTATCTAGTCGTGATAATAGCTTTACGGTTTTGGGTAAAGGCGGTTTACCCAAAAGCCCTAGCGACGAGCTTTCCAGCCCACAACCCTTGGTAGAATTAGCTGAGCTTTTACCCCGTGCCAATAATAGTGCTGCCAATAATAGTGCCGCCAATAATAGTGCCAATAATTCGACCTTAGCATTGCAAACGCAACCAGAAATAAAACCAGAAATAACTAAAGAATTTCCCAAAGCTATTATTGAGGCAAATGCGATCGCTAGAGATAGCCGTGGCAAGTTGCGATTAATTGCGGCGGCGAACCCACTTAGCCCTGCCATCCCTGAGCTTTCTTGTACAAAATAACCCAAAGAACAGGTTTATGAGCTATTCAAAGCCCAAGAACAGCAGGTTCCGCCGCTATCTCATTATGGGCATCTGCGCAGCAATACTTGCCATCCTCTTAGGATGGAATGTGCAACCCAGCCAGACCCAAAACATTCCTAAAGATATTCCTAAAAATATTACCAAAGACATTCCCAAAGACATTCCCAATCCCTCTGGACAAACCTCACTTAACGTTTCGGGTATCTCTATCAGTCAATTTTCTTCCAGTAATCCTGTTGCGATCGTTGATATCGGGAAACAATATTATCAATCAGGACAATATGCTCAGGCGATCGCAACTTGGCAACAGGCTGCCGATATCTATGCCAAACAAGGCGATCGCATCAATCAAGCTGTTGTCAGCCAAAATCTTGCCTTAGCCCATCAACAGCTCGGTCATTGGCAAGAGTCAGAGCAATCAATTTTACTCAGTTTAGAAATCTTCCAATCCCATCTCCCACAATCTAAATTACTGGCGCAGGCTCTCAATATTCGGGGGAGTATCCAGATCGCGCAGGGCAAGGCACAAGAGGCATTAGCCACTTGGCAAAGAGCCGCAGTTATTTACGAACAGGTCGGAGATAAAGATGGAGCCATTCGCAACAAAATTAATCAAAGTCAAGCCATGCGATCGCTTGGGCTCTATCCCAAAGCCAAAGATCTCCTCAAACAGGTTCAATCGGCACTTCAAGAGATCCCCGACTCTTCCCTAAAACTTGCTAGTCTGATCGAACTCGGTGATACCCTGCGTCTCAATGGAGATTTCGCTGAAGCTACGACGATCCTGAAAGAAAGTTTAGCGATCGCCCAAAAGCTCAACGATAAGCCAACTACTGCCGAAATTTTCCTTGGGTTGGGTAACGTCAACTCCAGCCAACTGGAGGCTACAAGTGCAGGAGATAGTAGAGATCGCCAGCAAAAGAGTACCGAAGCGATCGCCTATTATCAACAGGCTGCTCAAATTACGACCCGTCCCATCACTCAGGTAAAAGCCCAAATAAACCAATTGCGCCTTGAAATTGGGTTAAAACAATTTGAGACCGTCAAGAGACTATTACCGACAATCCAAGCCCAGTTACAGGATCTCCCTCCCAGTCGGGCTTCGGTATATGCGAGGGTGGGTTTTGCCCAAGATTTAATGAAGCTAAACTCTGGAGCAAGCGATCGCCTAGGAAGCGATCGCCAAATTGCCGCCCAATTACTTGCTAAGGCGGCGCAACAATCCCAAGCAATGGGCGATCCGAGAGCCGAATCCTATGCGATCGGTTATCTAGGAGAACTCTACGAACGCTCCCAACAACTTACGGAAGCTCAGGAACTCACCGAAAAAGCGCTTATTCTCGCCCAAAATCATAATGCGGCTGACATTGCCTATCGCTGGCAGTGGCAGTTAGGAAGGATTTTTAAAGCCCAAGGTAAACAGTCTCAGGCGATCGCTGCTTACAATGAAACCGTCAGTACCCTTACTTCTATTCGCGGCGATCTTGTCTCTAGCAATGCTGACATTCAATTTTCCTTTCGTGATGGGGTCGAGCCTATCTACCGCCAGCTCGTAGACCTGCTCATGACCCATAAAAAAGGGCAAACATTAAGCCAAGAAAATCTCATCGCCGCCCGTAAAGCGATCGAATCTCTCCAAATCGCAGAATTAGATAATTTCTTTAAAGAAGCTTGCCTGAAAGGACTTTCGACCCAAGTTGACGAAGTTGATGCTCATGCAGCCGTCATTTACCCCATCGTTTTGCCCGATCGGGTAGAAGTGATCGTTGCGCTTCCCGATCGTTCCCTCATCCATCACACCACCACAATTTCCCAAGATAGCCTCAACCGACTTTTGAGCGAACTGTGGCGATCGCTAAGGCGTACATCCCTTGAGACCGATATTCAAACAACCTCAGAGAAAACCTACAATATCCTGATTGGCAAAGAACTCGAAGCTATATTCACCACCCATAAAATTCAAACTCTCGTATTCGTTCTCGATGGAGCCCTGCGGAATCTGCCGATGGCAGTTCTCTATGATGGTAAGCAGTACTTAATGGAGAAATACAATCTGGCTGTCACTCCAGGATTGCAACTTCTCGATCCTCACCCCCTCAAGCGTCAGCAACTAGAAGTGTTTATCGGTGGCTTAAGTAAAGGGACTCAAAATTTTAGCGCATTACCTAATGTCGAAAGAGAAGTTCGGCAAATTGCGTCCATAGTATCCGCTCCAACCCCATTGCTCAATGAAACCTTTATCAGCGAATCTATCAAAACCCAAATCAGTAAAAATTCCTTTCGAGTAGTTCATTTAGCCACCCACGGTGAATTTAGTTCTGACGCGGCGAAAACCTTTATTTTGACTTGGAATAATCGTCTTGGAGTCAAACAGCTAGGAGATTTACTACAAACCAGAGATCGCGACCAACTAAATCCCATTGAGCTATTGGTACTCAGTGCTTGCAAAACTGCCAAAGGCGATAATCGCGCCACTTTGGGTCTGGCGGGTCTGGCGGTGCGATCAGGGGCGAGGAGCACGATCGCCAGTTTGTGGTCAGTTGAGGATAGTGCCACAGCTACCTTTATGGAAAAGTTTTATCAAGAACTCATGCTCCTCCAAACCACTAAAGCCAATGCTTTACGAAAAGCGCAAATCGGGCTTTTAAACAATCCCCAATTTACTCACCCCTTTTACTGGGCTCCCTTTGTCCTCGTGGGCAATTGGCTATGAAGCCCTATAGAGGCGGCGCGAAGTGCCGCCTCTATAGGGCTTTATAGTTGTTTTAAATAACTTGTAGACGGGCTTCGACTTCGCTCAGCCCTCGGTGTAAGCTAGCTGAGCGAAGTCGAAGCTGTAGTTTTTATTTGAATTATCTATATTCGCTGGGAAGGGCGTAATTTGATTGATTTGATGTGGTTAAACTTAAAACTAATTTTAAAAATGAGAATTGCTGCTATAGCAAGGTAATCTAAAGTAAGTGCTTTAGGGCACATCCGAATTTATGTGGGAAAGTTTTAAGGATTGAAATGAAGTCATATTTGGCGGCCGCCGTACAAATGACCAGTATCTCTGATGTAGATAAAAATCTTGCTCAAGCAGAAGATTTGATCCAACTGGCAGTGAATCGAGGAGCAGAACTAGTCTGTCTACCTGAAAACTTTTCGTTTTTGGGAGATGAAATGGAAAAGACCAAACTTTCTACAGAAATTGCAGAAAAGAGCGAAAAGTTTCTAATTACGATCGCCCAACGCTATCAAATTCTCTTGCTAGGTGGTGGCTTTCCCGTACCTGTTGCTAATAGCAGTAATGGTAATCAAGGCAAAATGTACAACACGGCGCTGCTCATCGGTCGTGAAGGTGAAGAACTTGCCCGTTACCGCAAAATGCATTTATTTGATGTCAACCTTCCCGATGGCAATACCTATCAGGAGTCAGCGACGGTACTCGCAGGTACGGAGTCACCCCCTGTATATGTTTCTGAGAAGTATGGCAACTTAGGGCTATCCGTTTGCTATGACGTGAGGTTCCCAGAGCTTTATCGCTACCTATCCAATAATGGGGCAAATGTTTTATTTGTACCTGCCGCCTTTACAGCGTTTACGGGCAAAGATCATTGGCAAGTTTTGCTGCAAGCTAGGGCGATCGAAAATACTAGCTACGTGATTGCGCCAGCACAGGTAGGGATGCATACCCCTCGCCGTCAGTCCCACGGTCATGCCATGATTGTCGATCCTTGGGGCATTGTCCTCGCCGATGCAGGTGATCGCATTGGTGTCGCGATCGCGGAAATACAGCCTTCCCGCATCGACCAAATTCGTCGCCAGATGCCCTCGCTGCAACATCGAACTTTTTCTTGTTAAGGCAAAAAGTAAAGATGGCGCTTCGTGTTGTCTTTACTTTTTGAACGATTTCGATGGATCTGTACTAAAATGGTAAGCAATCGTTTTTGTCTGATTTTAGTAATCGTCTTTTCTTAATTGTTGATTAACTAGCTTGCTATTAATTAAAGTACCTGTGGCTTTGACTACGCTCAGCCAAAGTTAGGTGAGTATAGTCGAGGCTAGATAACAAGGTGGGACATTTTTTATCCGCAAGTGCCTAATAGTAAATTAGCTATTGGCTAATGTCTGCTGATTGTGGGCTAATGATTAGCCTGAGA
>NZ_LIRE01000592.1 GCF_001402795.1 Pseudanabaena sp. 'Roaring Creek' | reverse complement strand
TATAGATAATTCAAATAAAAACTACAGCTTCGACTTCGCTCAGCTAGCTTACACCGAGGGCTGAGCGAAGTCGAAGCCCGTCTACAAGTTATTTAAAACAACTATATTTATGCTTGAGGTTTCCGAAAGATAGTAGTAAATACTTGCTTAATGGTGAGTAATACCAACCCCAAGGCGATCGCTGCAAAAATCATTGTTGCGCCCGAACCGAGCGCTAATAGCAGCGTTCGGACGAGAGTAGCCAACCTATTGGCGAGGGTATTTGTCGTCTGTAATGGAGCTGTCGCAAGCTTATGCGCCACCATATTGGTAAATGAGTAAAGTCCAGTGGCGATCGTCGCGGAGATTGCGGCTCCTGTGAGATTTTTAAAAGGCGATGGTGCTGCGTCTTGAGGAGATTGGAGTTTGGCTTCTTCAGGCATATCAGGATTGCAAAATCTGTGATTAGGTTAAGACCATTAGCAGTACTTACTGCTAATGGTCTTTTGGAGGCATTGCGACTGGCGATCGCAAAAAAATCATTTAAACTGGCAAAAAACTTAATATCTTTGACCGCAAAATGATTTAAGATATCCGCACTCAACACAAAAATGCCAAGCCTGCTGGAAACAGTGGGCTTTTTTCTGCGTACTTTTATCATTGCATAAATATTTGTACGATGCGATCGCAAATTTACAAGGATTAAAACAACGCTTTAGCCAAAGGCGATCGCCACTTTCAAATTTTTTTTATAAATCTGTCCTATTAAGTACCCTCAGCATAATTAAAATCCAGATCTAAAACCTGCGGCGCACGCTGCGTAAGCGCCGCAGGTTTTATACCAAATCACAAAATGGCGTAGCCATTTTGTGATTTTAAAACCATTACTGGGTTTGGTTTTCAATTCCCAAAAGTGTAGCCACACTTTTGGGAATTGGTATTAGGGTTTTATATTTCATTAAGCCCACTTAGGCTCTTGCGGAT
>NZ_LIRE01000591.1 GCF_001402795.1 Pseudanabaena sp. 'Roaring Creek' | reverse complement strand
ATCACTTCTTTGCATCTTTGTGGGGATATGTGAAATTGGAGGTTCTTAAACTCAATTCTAAGCTCAATCATTTTGCTCTCAAATCCAAATTGTATATTAAGGCTTTGCAGCAATCTTACTTGGAATGGCAATCCCTGAAACCTTTTTAGACTTCTGCGTAAGGTGAGTAATTAATATAGCTGCCGCCAGTTTTGTTAGGACAAAATCAAAACCCCAAAGAGAGTTGCCGCGCTCCGCGCGGCAACTCTCTTTGGGGTTTTATGTCCTGATACAGTTAGCGGCAACCCTAAGGAGAGAATAGCAGCGCTTTGCGCTGCTATTCTCTCCTTAGGGTTGCATTTATATTGATAGGCAGTCACTATATTTTTGAGAAATCCACTGTCTCAATGAGGGAATTATATTTCCTTAATTCCACTTTTCGTTAACGTTATTTTGTCCAATCCGTTTTAAGTAGCTAGGCATAAGTAAACTTAAAACCTAGAAGAGCATACCGCCCGCGCAGCGGGCGGTATGCTCTCTGGTTTTGTTTTTTTAATTATGCCGAACTACTTATAAAAGAATTCTTTTAATCAAGAGATAGAAATATTGCATTTTTTTCGATATATTCCTATAT
>NZ_LIRE01000767.1 GCF_001402795.1 Pseudanabaena sp. 'Roaring Creek' | reverse complement strand
GTTTTAAAATCACAAAATGGCTACGCCATTTTGTGATTTGGTATTAGAGATAGATATTTTGGCAAATGCCGAAGAGAATGGCGATCGCCATTCTCTTCGGCATTTGATCGCCTAAGCAATTTGTTTAGTTGCCCTTAAAACCTGTAAACTTCCCCCCGCATAGAGTCGGCTAGATGTAACTTGAAATCCCGATTGGCTTAAAAGTTGGTGGAGGTCAGTTTGGAGCAATTGCCATGCAGTTTCTGTCTCAAACAACCATAGAAAAGTGGCAATCGGTAACCAGAAAAGGGGGTTAGTCGGACGATGGAAATCAATAATGATAAATTGACCTTCGGGAAGCAAAATCCGATGGACTTCTTGAATGATTTGTCGTAACTGTTCTGATGCCATCTCATGCATCGCCGTATTTGTAACCACCAGATCGAAAGCGCGATCGCTAAAGGGCATTTTTTCGGCAAAGGCTTCTACATACTGAGCTTGGGGCACATTTCGTTTGGCGCGTTGGATCGCGATCGGGGAGGCATCTAACCCCGTCACATAATGAAAATGCTTGACCATTTCATGGGTTGCTTGCCCTGCTCCGCAACAAAGATCGAGAACTTTTGCTTCGGGGTTAATTGGCAAATCCTCTAAAAACAAACGGTGAAAGCGTTTTTCCCCACCTACAGCGATCGCTGCCAAAGCAGAAACCATGTCATAAAACCATTGATAGCGATAACTCCAGTCCCGAAATATTGTAGTCATTGATTAATTGCCATTAATTTGCCATTGATCATTATTTATAGCGGTTTTCATGTTGCCTACGGCAACATGAAAACGCAAATTCTGCTTAGCTACTTAATCCATCCTCTCGAAGGAAGGAGTCTCTATCCACTTTAAAAGTTCGCTGGATAGATTACACCTTGTTCTAGTAGTTGGATTAATGCAGACATGTTTAGTTAAGGCTTTAGCGATCGCTTTTTTCTCTAATCCTTCTCCATGAACACCTTCATCAAACAATACTTCATCGGGCAATAATTGATATGCAATTTGGAAGGATACGGGGCTCAGTAAAGTTGGCGTAAGCTCTATGGTAATGCGATCGCCACAAAACATAGGTTTAAAAAAATCAATACTGGCATGGGTAACGGGAACGGCGATCTCCTTGCCACTAAAAAAGGCTCTGAGATTAATTCCTGACATTACCAATGAAGCCTCATAGGCCTCATGGCAGAGCGATAAGCCATTGGCAAAATAAACGACTCCTGCCGCATCCGTGTCTTGAAAATGAATTGAGCGATCGTAAGTAAATGGTTTATGCATAGTCCTAACGAGCAATCGGTTGAAGCACAAGTTGAAGCACAAGTTGAGGCACAAGTCGAGGCACTTTGTGCTTCAACCCATCTCTATGCTCGCTCCATCACTTGAGCCATCCGATTGATTTTGACCATTAGCTTGTCGAAGTCATCGAAAGTAAGCGACTGAGGACCATCGGACAAAGCCTTCTTAGGATTGGGGTGTACTTCAATCATCAGGGAATCGACACCCGCAGCGATCGCCGCCAAGCTCATCGATGGCACGTAGTCCGACCAACCCGTCCCATGACTGGGATCGATCATAATGGGTAGGTGGGTTAACTTACGCAATACGGGAATTGCAGCTAAGTCTAGAGTATTACGGGTATATTCGCGATCGAAGGTACGAATACCGCGTTCGCAAAGGATCACTTGAGGATTTCCCTCAGCAAGGATGTACTCTGCTGCCATCAGCCAATCATCGATCGTCGCGGCTAGTCCTCGCTTTAGCAAAATTGGCTTATTCTGTTTGCCTACCTGCTTGAGCAAGGAGAAATTCTGCATATTTCTCGCACCAATTTGCAGCACATCAGCAACTTCCGCAATCTTATCAATGTCCGCCGTATCCATTACTTCCGTAATAATTCCCAATCCACTCGCTTCCCTTGCTGCTGCCAATAGAGATAGAGCGCTTTCTCCATGCCCTTGAAAGGCGTAGGGCGAAGTACGGGGTTTATAGGCTCCGCCTCTTAGGAACTGCGCACCTGAGGCCTTCACTCGCATCGCAGTTTCCACAATCATCTCTTCATTCTCCACCGAACAAGGACCCGCCACTACGACTAAGGGAGAGTTTTCGCCGATCGCAATATCGCCATTGGGGGTAGGCACGGTAACAACGCTAGATTCATTCTGACGATATTCACGACTAGCCCGTTTAAAAGGACGCTCCACCCGCAAGACGGTCTCAATGGCAGGGCTTAATTCTTCAATACGATGGACATCAAGGTTGGCGGTCTCACCAACCAAACCCAACACGACCTTGTGTTTCCCCACAATTTTTTCGGGAGATAATCCCCAGCTAGATAGTTCATCGCATATCCGCTCAATTTCTGTTGCAGATGTACCGATCTTGGTTACTACGATCACGGCTAGTCTCCTGCTATTTTCCTTGCAATGTTATTAATTATACCAAGCTCGCCCATTGTTACCTTCGGCTTACATAAACTTGCCCGTTCCCTTCCCAGTCAAGAAATAGCGCTGCGGGGCAAAGCCCCGCAGCGCTATTTCTTAGCTTTATGGCTTATTTGGCAACTACACGAATCACTTTTTCCGATCGCATGAGATCGCTTTCCCCAGCAAAAATAGAGCGCCCTTGACTATTGGGTACCTCTAGGGGAATCGCGCCTAGGGGCATTTGGACGGTTCTTAATCCATTATCGCGGTCTTGACCGATCAAGAAGGTGACGGGTAAATCAAGGCGAGGGCTAGCGATCGCTGCCATGCTGACTAAGCTGTCAGTGCGCGATTGGAACTTAAAGCATTGCGAACCGATCGCCCCCCTGACCGCAGAACGAATGTTTGCCGCTGCTACCCGTTTAGCGAAGCCTTCCGCCGTAATCAGGATTAGTTCCGAACTGGGATACTGTTGTAAATCAAGAATCGATACGCCGATCTGCGTTTCCGAGCTTCCCAACCTTAGGGCGATATTTCCTGCCGCCGCACGCCCCACGGTAGGGATTTGGGTTTCATCAGCTTTAAGGCGAAGAATTCTCCCTGCGGAAGTGGCGATCGCTAATTCCTGTTCTAACCCCACAATATCAGCCCAGAAAAGCGCATCATCATCCTTAAATTTGGCGGCAATTAATCCTCGTGCCGTCATGTCGGCAAATTCGGCTAGTGGCGATCGCTTAATTTTGCCTTGACGGGAAAGCAGTACTAAGCCTTCCGTAGATGCTGGATTCTTTTCCCAAATAAATTGGGACACGATGCGATCGGTGCTATCGGGTAGCAACGTAATTAAAGGCGTGCCGCGACTTTTACCCTTGGCGATCGGCAGATTGCGCAGGGCAATGGGAAAGGCTCGCCCCGCATCCGTCAGTACCACCATTTCGCGATCGCTACGGGTATCGCAGGAAGCGATCGTGACATCATCACCGAGATCGACCAATTGAGTAGCTTTAGAATTACTTTCTAAACCCTTAATGTAGCCTTTATGGGTGAGTTGAATCGTGACATCTTGGGGCTCCGCAACGGGGATATTCAGCTCGGTCGTCAGAGAAATAAGCGGCACTTCGATGGTCTGCGGTTGCTTGCCTGTTGCCGATTTAGTTGTAGATTTGGTTGTAGATTTAGTTGCTGATTGGCGATCGCTCGTTTTTTCGGTTTCTTGATTGGTAGCTTTTGGAACTTTCGTAGCAGTTTTGTCCAGAAAATTCTCCGTTACAACCCCCATCTCAAGGGTTTGTTGATTGCCGTTATCCGTATTTTTGGACTTAGGAGTTTTTGAATTGCCTTTAGGCATCTCCGCCTCATCCTCGCCCAAAGGCTCCTCAGGGCGATTACTTAAAAGCTGCCAAGCAAGATGCGTCCGTCGTTGATCGCTATGCCTTTTTTTATGATCGCGTAGTTCTTTCTTCAAAAATTTGACTAACTCTCGCCGATCTCCTAGCAATTTCTCAAGTCTCGCCACTTGCTGTTGCAACGTCTCCAGCTCATCGCGGATCTTTTGTTGCTCAATGGCAGTGATCCGACGCAAAGGCATCGAGAGAATCGCCTCAGCTTGGGTTTCCGAGAGGGAAAACTCCGTCTGGAGATCGGTTTTGGCAAGAGCGCTGTTATTGGCAAACCTTAAAATCCGAATCAAGCGATCGAGGTCTTGGAGAACGATCGCTAGCCCCTCTAATAAATGGGATTTTTCTTGGGCTTTTTTCAACTCATAGCGAAACCGTTTAGAAAGAGTCTCTTCGCGAAAAGAGAGAAACTCTTGCAGCAATTCGCGCAGACTCATCTGCTTGGGCTGCGAGCCTTTGAGGGCTAACAGAATCACCCCGAAATTTGATTGCAGAGCGGTTTGACGATAGAGCTGATCGATAATTACTTCTGGCGCAATATCCTTTTTGATTTCAATGACAACACGCATTCCCGCGCGATCGCTTTCATCACGGATATCGGAAATCCCCTCAATTTTGCCATTATTCACCAATTCCGCAATTTTCTCGATCCATGCCGATTTATTCACCTGATAGGGCAACTCGGTCACAATAATGGCTTGTTTTTGGCGCTTGCCCGTACCTTTACCACCAAACTGCTCTACCGAAGCAACGCCCCGAATCGTAATGCTCCCGCGTCCAGTTAGGTACGCCTCGCGCACGCCCTCCTCATTCATAACAATCCCGCCAGTCGGGAAGTCAGGGGCAGGGATTAAACTCAATAACCGATCGTCGGGTAGATCTGGATTTTCGAGTAAAGCGATCGCCCCATCAACGATCTCGCTCAAATTATGCGGCGGGATATTCGTCGCCATGCCCACGGCGATCCCCGTCGAGCCATTGAGCAACAGCATGGGTAACTGAGCGGGCAGTACCGCTGGCTCCTGCTCCGAACCATCAAAGTTATCGACAAAATCGACAACTTCCTCCTCAATTTCACTCAGCAAAGCCTCATTGCCGATCGCCGCCAACCGACATTCGGTATAGCGCATCGCCGCCGCAGGATCGTTATCCACCGAGCCAAAGTTGCCATGTCCTGCCAGCAAAGGATATCGGCTCGAAAAATCCTGTACCAAGCGTACGAGCGCATCATAAACCGATTGATCGCCGTGGGGATGATACTTACCCAATACATCACCGACGACACGGGCACATTTACGAAAGGGGCGATCAGGCACCAGCCCTAGCTCATGCATTGCATAGATAATCCTGCGGTGCACGGGTTTTAGACCATCACGGGCATCGGGCAAAGCACGACCAACAATCACGCTCATCGCATACTCTAGATACGATCGCTGCATTTCAGTATGCAATGAGGTTGGTATAATATTTCCCCCATTAGACTCCAACCCGAAATCTAACTGTTGCTGCCCTTGCTTTGCCATAAAATCTACGAACGCTGTACAAGATAATCACGATAACAAAAACAATGTAACAGCAAAAACAAGTCGTGTAGTGTCTTTGCGTTTCACCAGTGCTGTTTTTTCCCCTTATGACCGAGGTATAGGCAAGGACATAAACCCCAAAACAGTGTTGCAGCGCAGAGCGCTGTAACACTGTTTTGGGGTTTATATTTAATTGAGCCTATAGCAATAAAAAAGATAGATAGGACTAATGAAACCCCAAAGGACAATTGGCGGCGCTTTGCGCCGCCGATTGTCCTTTGGGGTTTGGCATAAACTAGGCAACATAGTAGAGATCGCACTTCTGATATAGTGGTCAGCAATCTTTGCCGACTTAGTTTTAAGAACTCAAGTTTTAAGAACTCAAAATGTCTGATGTAGTAATCCAAGTCGAAAATTTAAGCAAGAAATACATTATTGGTCATCAAAAGCAAGAAAGTTATCGGTCTTTGCGAGAGGCGATCGCCAATGGCACTAAAAACTTCGCGCAAAGTTTTCTCAGGAAAGATCGCTTTCAACCTCATGAAGTCAAGGAAGAATTTTGGGCGCTCAAGGATATATCTTTTGAAATTAAGCGCGGCGATCGCGTAGGCATCATCGGGCGCAACGGCGCAGGCAAATCCACCCTCCTCAAAATCCTCAGCCGCATCATCGAACCCACTGCTGGGAAAATATCGATTAAAGGACGAGTTGTGAGCCTTTTAGAAGTTGGCACTGGCTTTCATCCCGAACTAACAGGTCGAGAGAATATCTACCTTAATGGTGCAATTTTGGGAATGAAAAGAAATGAAATCAAGAAAAAATTTGACGAAATAGTCGCCTTTGCCGAGGTAGAAAGATTTTTAGATACACCAGTTAAAAGATATTCTTCAGGAATGTATATCAGGCTGGCTTTTGCCGTTGCCGCCCATCTCGAACCAGAGATTTTAATTGTTGATGAAGTTTTGGCTGTGGGAGATGCCGCTTTTCAAAAGAAATGTTTGGGAAAAATGGAAGATGTCGGTAAACAAGGAAGAACGGTTTTATTTGTCAGTCATAATATCGCCGCCGTTGAAAAACTATGCGATCGCGGAATTTTGTTAGCAAGTGGAGAGCTTAGATATGTAGGCGATCGGACAAATGCAATTACTAAATATCTATCGAGTCTTACAAATAATGTAGTCTCTCTACGCGATCGCCAAGATCGCCAAGGAACTGGGGAAATCAAAGTAGTAAGTATTGATATTAGGGATGAAGATGGCAAAAGTTTGGACGTTGTAAAATCAGGACAGGATATTAGTATTTACCTTTATTTTGAAACAAAACTACTTAAAAACGATCGAATTCTTGCAGGAATATCTTTTAAAACTAACCAAGACAATCCAGTATTTTTACATCATAGTAGACTTACTCAAAACACTCTAGATATCGCCTATGGACATGGTGCATTTGTATGCCAAATCAAGAGATTACCTTTACCATCATCTGTATATAGATTGAGCTATAGTATAATGCCAAACAATGGAAGGGATGGAAGTTATTTTGATTCAATGGATAGTGCTATTGATGTCACAGTTGTGGATGGAGATTTCTACAATTCTGGTGAGGTTCCACCGATTTCCCACGGAGTTAGTTTAGTTAATGCTTTATGGCACTCAGAAAATTATGGACTAGCCAAGATTTAGTCAACATTTAAAAATAGTTATAGAAAATATTACATAGCTATTAAGTAAGTGGACTTAATTAAATATACAACCCTAACACCTGCGGCGCACGCTGCGCGTGCGCCGCAGGTGTTATATCTGGATTTTAATTATGCTGAAGTAGTTATACCAATTCACTGAAGTGAGCCAACACTTCAGTGAATTAAAAAACAAAACCAGTAAGGTTTTGAGATTTTCAAAATGGCAGTGCCATTTTGAAAATTGGTATTAGTTCATTGTACAAGTTTAATATCAATCCACGAAAATGTTGTCACACTTTCGTGGATTAAAACCAAATGTAGTAAGAGTTTTCAAGTTAAGAAATGGCTACGCCATTTCTTAACTTGGTATAATATATTAGTTTATTGATATTAGTTTATAGTGAGTGAAAATTGAAGTTATGGAATGCAGAAGCAGTTGCTCGGACGATGGAGAATATCCAGATTTCTGCTTTCAAGCAGCTAATAACGATTTTATCTATAACAGTTTCAGAAGGCATCCAGTCTATACAAAGATTGTGGAAACTGTATCCAAACAAGCTGGGAAAGATTATCTTCAGCTTTCTCTTTCCAAACAAAGCGAATTAGCAAATTACCTTCCAAATTTTGTGTCTAGCGAAAAAGTCGGTTCTCCAAACACTTTTCCCTACAAACATAGTTTTTTTTCTCCTAAGTATAGTTTCTCTCCCACAACCTTAAGATACATTAATGTTTTAAGCGATCTGCTACATTTTTTCGGTGACTTAAATGGCAAACGCATTGTGGAAATCGGTGGTGGATATGGTGGACTTTGCAAAATAATTTCTGATTTTTATCGCGTCAATTCCTATACATTGATCGATCTACAACCATGCTTGCAACTTAGCAAAAGATTTTTAAATGACCTTTCAGTACCTAACGTAGAATACCTAACTGAAGAAGAGTTAAGTCATAACAATGAGTATGATTTAGTAATTAGTAACTATGCCTTTAGCGAGATCCAACGGGAAATTCAAGATGTATATATGGAAAAAATTATCCAAAAATCTCAACGAGGCTATTTACTCTGTAATTTTGCCAGCCACACTTGGGATAGCAATCAGATGTCTGGGCAAGACTTTAAGCAAAGGATCGATGGCGTAGTATTATTTAAGGACGAGTATCCTTTGAGTCAACTAGATAGGGCTTGCGGTATTGAATTAATAGTTTGGGGGATAGAAAAATTGCTAAGAGCCAAAAATAATGCATGTTGAAGAGTGCTGTTTTGCTTTACTAAATCATATTCTCCCCGAAGTTGATAGTGATAGATCGGGGTTAACCATCGATATTGGGGTAGGCACATTTGCTTTTTACTGCTTGCTTTTTAAACAGCTAGGGTTTACTTCGATCGCCGTTGAGCCAGTCCCCAATGACGAACTAAAACAAATTTGCGATCGCGATGGCATCAAATTATGGGAAAGCTGTATCACTGAGACAGATGGGATGGTTAGCATTTATATGGGAACTTGGAAAGGCTCTGAGAACACAAATCTTTGCTCAACTCGTTCGGATTGGTGGGGAATTGAGAATAAATCTAAACAAGTTATGTCGATGACCTTACCTACACTTCTCAAGCAAGAACTAGTAAACGAGATAACTTGCATGAAAATAGATATTGAAGGGACTGAAATTGATGTGATTAATCAATTATTAGATATTCCCGATATCCTATTGCCACTAGTTTTAATGTTTGAGTATGGGGGAGGCGATCTCAAATCTAGTAAGCAAGGTGGATGGAATTCTGATATTTATAGCGGTACTCTTAAATGTTTAGAAGTTTTGCGGGTTCTAGATTATAAAGAGATAATTTTAATCGATTCTGCTCCTGACTTCTCTGCAAACATTTATGATTTATCCAGTATTCATTCTTTTGATGAAATATTTCCAGAATATGCTAACTATGGAAATATAATTGCTAGCCGCGATCGCATTTTGAGCCAACTCGATTTAGATAGGATTACGTCTAAATTTATCTCTACCAATGCAAGCAATACTTCTATCCAACCAAATATAAATGTAAATACAAACATAAATAAAAATATATTGACAAGGGTATTAAATAAAATAAAACGATATTTCTCTTGACATTTACGATGCTAATTTTTCAGCAATCAGGTCGATTGGGCAATCAGATATTTCAGTATGCAGCACTTCGTCAACTATGCAGATCTGAAGAAGAACTCATACTACTAGGATTTAGCGAACTTCAATCAGTTTTTACAGGAATAAAAGCCAAAATAATCAACAGTAATAGTCCTAGATGGGAAAGGGCTATTTATTACCGAATCTACAGAGCCATGTCATTCTTAGCTCAGAAAAAAATTATTACAACAATCAAGGAATCCAATAAACGTCCAGAAATAATATTGGATTTTGGGATATCCAAAGAAATCTTCTTTGCAGAAAAAGCCTACTTTCAAAGTGAATTATTTTTCCAAAGAGAAACTATCGACATATTGAAATTAAGACCAGAATTATTGTCTTTTGCTCAACAATTATTATTGAACTTAACTCAAGGAAGAACATCTATATTTGTTCACATTCGGAGGGGAGATTATCTAACATGGAGAACAAAGTCACATCCCGCAGTTTTACCAGCTTCCTATTATCAAAATTGTATTAATATAATTTGTACTAAAATTCATGATCCATTTTTTGTGTTCGTCTCAGACGATCCTTTTTATGTCAAAGATGTATTTGGAGATTTAGAAAATGCCTATATTTCCTATGGATCGAGCATAGAAGATTTTGCTGTAATGACTCAATGTAAAGGTGGGATCCTGTCCGCAAGTAGCTTTGCTTGGTGGGCTGCATACTTAGCAAGAATGAGTCAGCCTGATTCATTTTTTTTAGCCCCAAAGTATTGGATCGATCATCGCTTAAGTTCTTGGTTCCCTAGTTTTATTGAATCTAGTTTTTTAGATTACGTAGATGTATATAGCAATCCTAAATGAGTTGTGAGAGGCTTCGACTTTGCCCAGCGATCGCAAATAAATACAATTTTAGTTTCCCATAAAATCATTTTAAATAATTCTTTATGTCCTGTTCCACTGCTGTCGTATTCTTTATATTTCGTCGCCCAGATTTAACTGCGAGAGTATTTGATGTTATTCGTCAAGCTCAGCCCACTAGATTATTCATAGTTGCAGATGGTTCCCGTAATGAAAACGAAGAAATCTTATGTCAAAGAGCTAGGGAAATAACGGAGAAAATTGACTGGAGTTGTGAAGTTTCACGAAATTACTCAGACATCAATCTAGGATGTCGCGATCGCATTTATTCAGGAATAAACTGGGTCTTTGAGTATGTAGATGAGGCAATAATTTTAGAAGACGATTGTCTCCCGCACCTTTCATTTTTCCAATACTGCGAAACTCTTCTTAAACATTATCGCGATGATCAACGGGTTATGACCATTAGTGGTAGTAATTTTCAAGACGGGAATAAGAGAACTCCCTACAGTTATTACTTCTCAAAATATCCCCATAGCTGGGGATGGGCAACATGGCGAAGAGCTTGGAAACAGTGTGACTTGCACTTAGAGAACTGGCTGGAATTCACAGATTCAGGACTACTCAAACAAGTCTTTAGTGATGAGTACGAACAGCAATATTGGTATAGAATTTTTGAACGGATGTGGTCAGAGCAACCCAAAGATATTTGGGACTATATGTGGATTTTTTCTTGCTGGTCACAGGCAGGATTAACGATCCTACCAAATGTTAATTTGATATCAAATATCGGTTTTGGTAAAAACGCCACCCATACTTATATTGAGAGCCATCTTGCTAATATGGAAATTGCTGATATTGGGATAATCTGCCATCCTCCTTTTGTGGTTAGACATAGGGAAGCAGATTGTTATACTTTCGATCATGTATTCGGAGGGAAATCTATAAAAGAACTAGCTAGAAAAAATAATAGCTTTATCGGTAAAACAAAAAGTAAGATCCGACAATTAGGAAGTAAATTCAAATCTTTATTCGCTATCAGAAAGACAATTTAAGATAATTATAAAAACTGTTTGACTATGTGTTGACTATGTATCTAGGGATAATTAAAATCCAGATCTAAAACCTGCGGTGCAAGCTGCGCTTGCACCGCAGGTTTTAGGGTTTTATATTTAATTAAACTCAATTACTTATGTGTTGACTATACAAAGTTCATATATGCGCTTTCAAAAATGAAATATCTTAATCTGGGTTGTGGCAAACGATTTCATCCATCTTGGACAAATATTAATTTCTCATCTACAGATAAAAATGTTATTCCCTATGATTTAAAAAAAGGAATTCCCTATGCGGATGAATCATTTGACATAGTTTATCATTCTCATCTGTTAGAACATCTATCAAAAAATGAAGCCAAAGCATTTACGAAAGAGTGCTATCGAGTCTTACGCCGTCAAGGGGTGTTGCGCGTAGTCGTACCAGATCTCGAACAAATCGCGAGACTGTATATCAATTGCTTAGACAATAATGGAAACAACTTTCTGGAACACGAACAAAATTATGAATGGATATTACTCGAAATGTACGATCAAACGGTAAGAAATCAAGCTGGAGGAGAAATGATTAATTTTCTTTCTAGGAAGGATATTCTTAATCAGGAATTTATCATTAAACGTTGCGGCTCTGAATTTAAAAGTATTATATTAGCTTCTCAAAAAACAGATCCTCAAAAAACAGTCGTTGATGAAATCTCCATAAAAAAGCTAATAAAACATCTTTATCGTCTATTGCGATATCCTGAATATCGCCATCAAGCCTTACTTAAACTGATCCTTAAACCTATGGAGTTAGAGGCATTGAACATCGGTCAGTTTAGGCAAAGCGGAGAAGTTCATCAATGGATGTATGATCGCTATTCGTTATCTAAACTATTACAAGAAATTGGGCTAGAACAAATAGTAAAGAGAACTGCCCATGAAAGCTACATATATAACTGGACAAGCTTTAATTTAGATACTGAACCTGATGGTTCGATTTACAAACCAGACTCCCTGTATATGGAAGCGATCAAGCCATCCCTATGAATATTCTACATATTAATCAATCCGATATTGGTGGTGGAGCAGCTATAGCTGCCTATCGCCTGCATCAAAGTTTGCTTGCTAAAGGAGGGATGAGTTCTAAGTTACTGGTTGGTGAGTCCTTAATTTCCGATCCTAGAGTAGATATAATCCGACAGAATATCCATTTAAACAAACAGTTATTTCGCTTTAATGGCAGATTGGGTTTACTTTATATCAATATCTTGAGCACATTTAATATTCCTAATCATCCCTTTTATCAAGAAGCCGATATTTTAAACTTTCATAATCTTCATGGAGCAAATAGTTGGTTTAATTATTTAGCTATTAGCAAGATTACCCAAAATAAGCCAACCGTTTTTACCCTACATGATATGTGGGGATTTACGGGACATTGTGCCTATAGCTATGATTGCGATCGCTGGAAATCTGGCTGTGGCAAATGCCCCTATCCCAATATCTATCCATCCATTTATCGGGACAATACCAACCTTGAATGGAAACTCAAAAATTGGGTTTATAGTAAATCAAACTTAGTCATAGTTGCGCCAAGCCATTGGCTAGCCGAACAGGCTCAAGCCAGTATGCTCGGTCGATTTCCCATTCACCACATTCCCTATGGTATTGATACAGATGCTTACCGACCTTTAGATCGGCAATTGTGCAAAGCCGTACTAGATATTCCTCAGGACAAAAAAGTGCTTCTATTTGGAGTAACTAGCCTTAAAGATCATCGCAAAGGAGGAGATTTATTATTAAAGGTTCTACAACAATTGCCCCAATCCCTGAAATCCAATATAGTGCTCCTTACTTTTGGTAATAGCAATGAAGCCTTTAGGTCAGAATTGGGTATGCCCATAATTAGCCTGGGCTATATTAATAGCGATCGCTTGAAGTCTATTGCTTACAGTGCAGCAGATCTATTTATCTTGCCCACGCGTGCCGATAACTTGCCGCTGGTATTACAAGAGAGTATGTCCTGCGGTACGCCAATGGTTTCGTTCGATATTGGTGGCGTAAAGGATATAGTGAGACCTTCGATCTCAGGATATTTAGCAACCCCAGAAAATACCGAGGATTTTGGGCATGGAATTGTTCAATTGTTAGAGGATGACAATCTAAGGCTAAACATGAGCAAAAACTGTCGAGCGATCGCTCTTGAAGAATATCCTCTGCACCTACAATCTGATAGATATACAGAGTTGTATCAACAAATTCTTCTATGAAAAAGATTATTCAAGCAATTTCATTTCAATTAAAAATAAAGCTCCGCAGCCTCGGATGGCGAAGAATAAACTATTCACACTTAAATCATTTAATTCACTATTTAAATATTAATTTTTCCAGAAAAGATGATTCAAAAAAGTTTATTTTCCCAAATGATGAATTGCTAGCACAACAACTAAGTTACGAGCTAACAAACTATAGTCCTTATCGCCATCAAGAATTTGTAATCGAAATTCAAGAACCTGTAATTATAGAGCCGCTCATGGGTGGAGTAATCGCCAGAGGTAATACAATAGTTGACGACTGCTATGCCTTACCTGAAGGGAATGAAGTGCCGCTACCGTACTTACCCATAGCAATATATAAAATGAATCAATCCACCTTAAATTTCCAAGAAGCTATTTCTCTCCGCCATCCATGGGGAGACAACAACTACTTTCATTTTTACAATGACATTTTACCCAAGCTAGGATTATTATTAGATCTAAACTTATTGTTCAATCGCCCCATAATCGTCAGCAAAAAGCTCTACAACACCTCCTATTTCCAGAGTGCAATTCAACAGGCAAGACTTAAAGATCTTCATTGGATTATCCAAGACAAAGAATACATAAGAATAAGCAATTTGATTACCATTAGAGCCCATGAGCTAACCCCTAAAGGAGTCGAAAGAAATCTCAAACTTTTAAATATTACGGAAATCAATAAAAGAAAAAACAGAAAAGTATTTCTTACGCGTACTTCTAGTAACCAAAGGAACCTGACTAATCGTGAAGAAGTAGCTAAAATATGTCTTGAATTAGGCTTTGAATGTATTGATTGTGGCAAACTATCGCTACAAGAACAAATCGAAATATTTGCCAATGCCAGATATATTGTAGGCGAGCATGGTGCAGCCTTTGCCAATATTATTTATCGTAATAGTGGATGTTTAGATATATTAGAGATATTTCCACCCCATCATATTTCCACCTGTTATTTTGTCATTTCCCAATGTTTAGGCTTTAGTCATTATGTCTATCGATGTCAAATCGGTTCTAGAGACTCATACACTCTCGAACCAATTAAGTTTGAGAGAATGTTACAACAGATTTTACTATCAAATTAATTTTGTGGTGATTAGCAATGAGATTAACATTAGAAACAAGTCTATCTAAAGCAATTAACAGGGAAATAGCCGCTTGGCGGAAAATATTTTTGGATAGTGAAACCTCTTTGCAAGAGAAGATTTTTAAAGGCTGGAGACAGATTATTAGCTATGCCTACAATATCTATTGGCGTACTGGTAATGAATGCGAACAGTGGATAAGAATTGTCATGAATCGCGAAACTACCATACTAATTGAAAATATCAATCCTGCGGAGTTAGATGTTTTAGAAATATCTGGGAAAGAATGGCAGAAGTTTCCTTTCCGATCCTATAAAAGCCTGAGTTATCCAGATTTAGATATTTGCAGTCAAAAACTGGAGGAAAAATTTGATTTGATTATAGCCGAACAGGTTTTTGAACATCTACTATGGCCCTATCGCGCTGGAAATAACGTATATGATATGGTGAAGCCAGAAGGTTACTTTTTGATTACAGTACCTTTTTTAATTAGGATACATCACTGTCCAGTTGACTGTACGCGATGGACGGAAACAGGATTAAAATATTTTTTGGCTGAATGTGGATTTCCTCTCGAAAATATTCAAACTGGTTCTTGGGGCAATCGGCAATGTTTAATTTCTCATGCTAAAGATGGTATTTGTGAATATTATATTAAGTATTGGCATAGTCTTAAAAATGAAGAGTTATATCCTGCAAGTGTTTGGGCGTTAGCAAAAAAATAAACGGTTATGATACTCAATGTAAATTCAAAATTTCAGACCTTGAGGAATTTTTTAAAGCGTATCAAATCAAAAATATTTCCATCATTTTTTGGGAATTACAATGAAATTAACTTGTCTTTTGAAGAACAATGCAATGCAAATATTTCCTTCTCTCAGTTTGGTGAAGATCTACTTGTCATCCGTTTTTTACGTAAATTAGATCCCCAAAAAGGTATCTACGTAGACTGCGGCGCGTTCGATCCTATAACAATCTCCAATACCTTACTTCTTAATAAAAAAGGCTATAAAGGAATAAATATAGATCTAGACCAAGACAAAATAGATAAACTTAACAGATATAGACCAAATGATTACAATGTTTTAGCTGCTTTATCAGATTCAGAGCAGGAACTCAAGCTACTTAGATATTCAGGTCGAGCAACCAATAGAATTATCGGTTTAGAATCTTTAGAAACAAATTCTATTATCGGGGAGCAGCCTCTACAGGAGGAAATCATTACAACTTCTTTATTAACTAATGTGATCGAATCTTCTCCCTTTGCCAATCAGGAAATTCACTATCTAAATATAGACTGCGAAGGGCATGATTTAAACGTTCTTAAGGGATTAGATTTTTCTAAGTATTCACCTAAAGTGATTTCAGTTGAGGTTCATAGTGAACCCTACCCAAATGCTATTCAAGAATTTCTTTTTGTTCGAGGATATCATCTAGTTGCCATGACTGATGGCAATAAAATTTTTGCATCAAAAGACTTGCAATGGTAGACATAATCTATGTATAAAACAAATGAAGCTAATTCTATTAATTGATATTTCTACTTGGAAAGGTCATCATAGGATCTACTTTCAAAAAGTTTTATTAGCTCTAATACAGGAAGATTTTTATGTTTATGCTTCATGCGAAGATAATGTAAATCTCAATAAATGGATACGAGAATTAAAACTACAAAACTGCCAAGTATTAGATTCAAATCTTTCATTTATAGATAAGTCTATCTTTAAAATATTATCTTTTATTGATAGTATTTGTTTGAGATTATACCCAAATACATATATTCAATACACCTCGATTGTCAGTCTGCTATATACCAAAAACCTATTAAAACAAATTGGGCAGCAGACACCTGTTTTTTTTACCCATGCCGATTCAGCCATTCCTTCTGTTCCAAGTTGGTTTGCCAAATTACTGTTACCGACACAATGGCTAGCCCTTTATATTCAGCCATCGTTTCAAGCCCAAATATCATGGGGAAAAAGAAAAAGTCGGCAAAGGTTTCTAGCAGAACAACTGTTTTCACTCCCTTCCTGTAAAGGTGTACTTTTACTTCATCCAGTTTATACGAGATTTTTTAGGCTGCGATTTCAACAAGACAAGTTTTTCTTGCTGCCAGAGATAATTGATGTGGCTGTCGATCCCAGTTCTGAAGTTGCCGATCGCATCAAAGTTTTAGCTAATAATCGCAAAATTATTTCCATCACTGGCTCTTTGCTTCCCAAAAGGAATTTAGAACTATTTTTGCAATCAGTTCAAAACCTAAACCCAAATAATTATTTTATTCTTATCATTGGTCATTTACATCTTCCTAACTATACTGAAGAAGAATTAAAAAGAATTAATGAACTTGCATCAAACCTATTGAATAACTCTTATATTAGGTTTGATTACTACATTGAAGAAGAAGAAGAATTTAATCGACTCCTAGAGATTTCAGATGTGATTTACCTTCAGTACTTAAACCATTCCCATAGCAGCAACATCCTAGCTAAATGTATAAAACTTAGAAAGCCTGTAATTGTAGGCAGTGGCTATATCATGCAGAAAATAATTAATACCTATAGTTGGCAATCCATAGTGTCTGAAAAGGTCGATCAAATCTCTGAATTGATTATTAATCTTGGCAATCATTTTGAAATTGATGAGGTTAAGTATGAGCTATTTTTAATGGATCACTCTGAAGAGAGGTTTAACTTAGCAATTCAAAAAAGCACCAAAATGTTAATTTACAGCAATTATCGATCAAACGAACCACAAGAAAATTTTTGAAAGTGTTGCTTCGCAACGCTTTCAAAAATTTCCCTTGGTTTGGTTTTGAGGGCAAAGCGCTGTAATACCTGACAATCATATGAAAATACTTTATATCAATAAAATAGAAACCAATGCAGGTTGGGGATTTGAAACTTTTTTGTATGAATCCTTAATCAAAATCAATATTGAGACAATTTGTCTTGACTATCAAAAAAATGCCTATGCTTTATCTAAAGCTCTTCTTGAGATCGATGAAAACTTCGATGCAGTACTTTTAGAACGAGGTTGTGGTTATTTAATCCCTTTGAGTGTTTTAAAGTCTATTCAACGACCAAAATTTTTATTATTTACGGAACTGGTATCCCGCAACGTCAATCAACATTATTTACTCAAATCAGGGATATTCGAGCATGTTTTTTTTAGATCTTTGCCTTGTATGCAATGGGTCGCAGATAGAGGATGGCTTGCCCATTCTCAAATGAGTCTATTTCTGAGTGCGATCGATCCCGAATTTCATCGCACGATCCTAGATATAAAGAAAGATATTAATATCCTTTTTGTTGGCACATTATTACCCAGACGCAAAAAGATTATTGATGATTTACAAAAAGAGTTTGCAATTGTAACTTCCAATGCTTTTGGTCTAGATATGGTTAGCATGATCAATCGCGCTAAAATCATTTTAAATATTCATGGAGAAAACTTCTTAGATACTGAGACTAGAGTTTATGAAACTCTTGCTTGTCAAGGTTTTTTATTAACTGAAAAGCTTTCTTCCGAAAGTCCCTTTACCAATAATCTCCACTTAGTAGAAGCAGAAGATCTTGATAATTTAAAGAATCAAATAAGATATTATTTAAAGCATTCCCTAGAAAGAGAGAGAATTGCGAGATCAGGATATGAGGAGGTTATAGCTTGTCATACTTTTGGAAATCGGGCAGAACAAATTAGACAAGTTATTGAGAGGGGTAATAGTCTTTTATTTAGCAATACAGATCCCTTAAAAAGAAGTATTTTAAAACATACCCGCCATTATGAATTATATTACCAGATTAGGGATCTAACCTTAGAAATCCTATGTAAACATCTAAGTATAATCAAACAAATTTTATTTTATAAAATCAAATTAATTAATAAAAAAGCTGGAGATTAACTTTGTGAATATTGGCATTGTAACGATGTGGTTTGAAAGAGGTGCTGGCTATGTTTCCCGTCAGTATCGTCAAATTTTGAATCAGAAGAATAAGGTTTTTATATATGCGAGATCGGGTAAATATCTAAAAGGAGATCCATTTTGGGATGACAGTAACATCACTTGGGGTAAATATAGCAACTTACCCGTGCCTACAGCGATCGATCGCTTAGATTTTGAAGCTTGGATTAAGCAAAGAAAAATTGATATTGTTTTCTTCAACGAACAGCAATGGTGGGAGCCATTAGATTGGTGTCTTCATTTAGGAATAAAAACGGGCGCTTATATTGATTACTATACAGAAGAGACTATACCTTTTTTTGCTGCTTATGATTTTTTAATTTGTAATACACAAAGACATTATGCTGCTTTTAGTTGGCATCCTCAAGTTTTTTATGTGCCTTGGGGAACGGATATCGACCTATTTAAACCGCAAAATTTTAAACCTGTTGACTCTAAAAAAATTGTTTTTTTCCATTCTTGTGGTTATTCTCCCCAAAGAAAAGGAACGGATTTTATTATTCAAGCTTTTAATAACATTTCTAATCCATCTAAATTAATTATTCACAGTCAAGTAGACTTACTTAGGGAAATACCCGAACAGAAAAATATTATCCAAGCATTAGAACAGAAAGACCTACTCAAAATTATTAATAAAACTGTCTCTGCACCAGGACTATATCATTTAGGGGACGTATACGTTAATGCTTCAAGATTAGAAGGGCTGGGATTGCCATCCATCGAATCCCAAGCTTGTGGATTACCCCTAATTACCTGCGATCATCCGCCGATGAATGAATTTATGATTGAAGAAACTGGTCGAGCGGCTAACATCGAACGTTTGTGGAGTCGTAAAGATGGCTATTATTGGCCGCAATGTTCTCCTGAGATTAATAGCTTAACTGCCATTCTCAATAGTTATATAGAAAACTTTAGTTGTATTTCTGATCTCAAGCGTTTAACGCGCTTTCATGCTGAGCAGAGATTCAATTGGATGGATAGATTCGATCTTGTCAATAGCATTTTTGAAACTTCAACGGTAGATGCTCCAAGGAAGAAAGATGCCGTTAAACAAGCCTTACTTTTTGAAAGAGATAGACAAGGAATTGTATATAGACTTGCCAAAAACTATCCTCTAGCATGGAACATTTATAGCTCTTGGCGTTACAAAAAAGGTAATTTCAGTCGCTAATTTACAGCGCTTTGCGCTCAAACCCAAACCAAGAAAAACCCTGAAAGCGCAGCTTCACAGCACTTTCAGGGTTTTTCTTGTGGTTCGTTCGATCGGTAATTGCTGTTAAGATAGCTTTTGCGCATATAGTAATCCTAAATGGTTTGTGGAAATGCCCCTCAAAAGGGGATGCTTCCACAAACCCAAAAATCTACAAATGATTTTAGGACTGCTATAACAATTCTCAATGGGTTGTGAGAGGTTTCGACTTCGCTCAGCCTAAGTAATTGCGCTGGCTGAGCGAAGTCGAAACCCTATTTTTCTCGTGAATGATTTAGAACTGCTGTAGCGATAGTTACTGCTCGGCAAGATCATCAATTTTTTCACGAATCGATAGTTGGACTAAAGTCCGAATGAGGGAAAGTCCAGAAAAAGCAGCGGCAACAAAAGTGGCGATCGCCCAGCCAGTATATAAGCCTGTACCCAACAATAATACGACACCAGCAAGGACTAAAAATCCCGTTAAACAGGCATAAATCAAGGCTTTAACGGCAATATTAATCCGCTTGAGGGTGCGATCGCTTTCTGAAGACTTGACTTGAATCATTAATTCGCCGCGCTCGATCCGCTCCTCCAATCGCTCTAACAAAATTTCCATGCGACTGGGCTTGTTGAGCTGATAGACTAAAAAATCTTTAGCTTGCTGAGCCAAAGCACCAAGGGTATTGCCGCGACCTCTAGTCAGGACAATGCTTTTGACAAAGGGTTGAGCGGCGGTAGTGAAGTTATATTCTGGATCGAGAATCCGCGCAATCCCGTCAAGGGTCGTTAATGATTTGAGCAGATAGGTCATTTGCGGCGGTAAACGGAAGGGCTGCTTCTCAAAGATTGCCACTACTTCGCCTTTAATTTGCTCGAACTCGTAAATATTGACGGGTCTCTCGGTGAAACGATCTAAGACAAATTTCAACATTCGTTTGATCGGACTCATGTCCGCAATGGGCTCGATGAACCCCATGCTCATTAAGGTATCAACGACTTCGTTAGTATCTTTACGCAAAACCGCAAAGAACGTTTTTACCATTTGATCCTTTGCCATGGTTTTTACCTCGGCCATCATGCCGTAGTCGTAGAAGATGAGACTTCCATTCGGACTAACCGCTAAATTTCCAGGATGGGGGTCGGCGTGAAAAAATCCATCTTGGAGTAGTTGTTTGAGATAACAACAGATTCCCAATTGGTTAATCTCTTTGGGATTTAAGCCACAGGCTTCTAGGGCTTGGCGATCGTCTATCTTGATACCTGGAACGTACTCTAAGGTCAAAACCATAGAAGTGGAATAGTTCCAGTAGATCTTAGGAACGACAATTCTTGGATAACCTTCAAAGTTTTTGCGGAAGCGATCGGCATTACTAGCTTCGATCGCATAATCAATTTCTTGATAGAGGATAGTAAAAAATTCGTCGTAAATCCCTTCAAGATTATATTTACGAGTCCAGCTAAAATAACGTCGAAAGACTTTAAGAAGCTTGCCAACAGCAAGTAAATCGAGATCGAATAGTTTTTTTAGCCCAGGACGCTGTACTTTAACGACCACTTCTTCCCCCGTATGGAGCGTGGCGCGATGCACCTGACCAAGGCTAGCCGCAGCCAGCGGAACCTCATCAAAATCACGATAGATATTATAGAGAGATTTTCCCAATTCGAGTTCGATAATCTCTCTGGCTTCCTTAGCACTGAATGCAGGCACCTTATCTTGAAGCTGAGCCAAGGTGCTGATATATTCTGGCGGCAACAAATCGACGCGCGTCGATAGAGATTGACCAATTTTGATGAATGTGGGACCAAGTTCGAGCATATTGCGAACTAGCCACTCTGCTCTTTTACTGCGAGTCCGCGATGTATCGTTTTGCCAAAATTTATCCCACCAGATAAAAAATAGAAATGTAAATGCGGCTAAAAAAACTTCACGTTGGCGGGCAAGAGAAGAGCTTTTCCCTCTCTGCCAGCGTAATTTTTTGGGTGAGGATGGGGCGATCGCAGACATATTTAGTCAATATTAGCAATGCTAACTAGCAGTGCTGTGATTATATTACCCAATTACCGCTTAAAAAGTAGAGGGCAGCACCCTTTATTGAGAAAACCGCCATCCATCTTTTGGTTGTATAGCTACAGTCACTTGACTTAGGACAAATCAAACCCCAAGAATTGATTGGCGGCGCAATGCGCCGCCAATCAATTCTTGGGGTTGTCCTAGTACAGGCGACAGCGATATCTGGCAGTATCGATACAGCCAAAAGGACAAGACTTTGCTATGGTTATGATTAATGGCGATCGCCAGAGCATGACCAAGAGCATGGCTATGTGTAGTACTTTTCAGAGCTAAGCAATCCACAAATTTTAGGAAAATCTTCACCTTTGAAGCTTTCCTCAAAAAAATGGGTTTGAGATTGTTGCTTTGCGATGTATATATAGACTTGGGATTAAAAATCTATATCCGTTCAAATCATTCCTAGAGGTAACCTAATGGGTGAAATCACCAGAGATGAAATCCGCGAACGCTTAGGCAATATCGATCAAATTCGCGATATCATTTTCGGCGCACATTTGCGCGAATATACCAGTCGGTTAGATAAGGCAGAATCTGATATTTCAGCTATTCAGCAAGACGTACGCGATCGCCTTAACGATTTAAAATCAGCTTTAGCAAGTGAATTACGCGCTGCCGTTGAGTCCATTGATAAGCGCCTAAAAACCATTAGCGCGTCAACTCAAGAAGAGTCTGCCGATCTCCGTCAACAGTTCGATCGCATTAATCGCAAATTCACCAATAGTATTGAAACCCTTGATGAAGCGGTTGAAGCGCAAAGGGTAGCATTGCGTGACGAACTGGCTGAAACGCGAGATAACCTGCAAAACGACAATCGCGAACTGCGCTCATTAGTTTTAGAAGAGCTAGACCGCCATTTTTCAATCCTGCGTGAAGATAAACTCTCCAAAGATGATATGGCTGAGTTACTGTTTGAGTTAGGGATGCGCCTTAAGGGATCTGAGTTTGTCCCCGAACTACGTGAGGCTGCGGAAGAACAAGTGGAAGAAAAATACGAACGTATCAGTATTGTTGAAACAGAACCCAAAATAGATCGCGCAACCTCATCTACTCCTAGCACCGCTGCAAGCACAAGTAGCACTCCTGCCAAAACCCCAACGCGGACAAGGACTTCTAAGGCTTAGATCGATCGCAAGATAATAGATCTAAGTAGTGAGGCATAAGTAAACTTAAAACCCAGAAGGGCATACCGCCCGCTGCGCGGGCGGTATGCCCTTCTGGGTTTAGTTTTTCTACCGTCAACTGTATCCCCAAAGAGGGTTGCTGCGCGGAGCGCGGCAACCCTCTTTGGGGTTTCTTTTTTCCTAACAAGACTGGCGGCAGACTTGAAATTGGGTCACCCATAGTCAGGATGGCACAAAGTAAGCCCCAAAGATGAATGGCGGTGCAAAGCACCGCCATTCATCTTTGGGGCTTTGGCTCCTAAGCAAAACTTGCATTGCTATAGCAAAGCGCTATAGTTAGAAAAAGCCACCATTTAAACAGTATGTCAGAGCGGAAGAGTAACCCCAGCAATAATGCTCTCAGCGAAGTTGAGAAGTTTTTACTCCTACTCTCTGACCTAAATATCATTGAGTCTGACCACGCTAAACACATTTCAGCTCAACCCCAAAGAGCTAATTTGCCTCCCTTAGATAAAGGGCTAGATAAGGGGCTCTATACGGCAGAATTGCCAACTAGTAACAACAATGAAGAGATTTTAGAATTAAGGCGATCGCCTGTGACCTATTCTTTTCCCAGCCTCCTCGATGAACTACCATTTTTGCAAGAGTCTAAACCTCTAACAAATGGATATATATATAGTGAAGAGGAGCGTCAAATAGAAGAACAAACGGTAGCAGTAGATCCTTTGGAGTTAGAATCTGTAAACAGTGAACCAGTAGAATTCTCAAACCCTGTCCGCAAAGAAGAGGCAGAGACAGTACACCTAATCCAAAGTCTACTCTTAGGCATTGACCAGCCCTCTTATAGTTCTTCTCAAGTATCTCCAGAAATCGAGCGAGAAATAGATCATTACTTAGATGGAGATATAGATCGAAAAATAGATCGAAAAGCTCCTCAAACTAGGCTAACAGATAACCAATCTCCAATTAATCAATCCCCAAATATCTCAAATACCTCAAATATGTATTTGGGGAGTCCATCCGATGATGCAGCGGCTTTACATCTTTTACAAGATATTTTAGTTGTCCCAGAGATTGAAGACCTACGCAGCTTTAAAATTTCTGTCGAGCAAAAACTGGGGATTGTGGAAAGTCAGGTCAACAGTCCTGAATTGATGAACAAAATTAAAGATCTAGAGAGTTTAGTTCAACACGCATCCCTCGATCTCAGTAATTTTGGTTCCAAACTTTTAGAAATTGGCAACGAACAAGATAATATTCCCACTGAAATCGCTAATGTCAGAGAAAGAGTCGATCGGTTAGAAAATCGAATTTACGAACCGCAAGAACTAGTCCAGTTGCTATTACCAATCATTGCTGAGCTGCTCAGCTTGAAAACTAGTGAATCTAGGGATGAAATGTGTCAAGCAATCACACCCATTATTGCTGAGGTGATTTTTGAGCGATCGCAACTGGATCGGTTATCAATGAGTCATGCGATCGCCGATCTACTACCCAATGCGATTAGCGAGCAAATTCGTAATAGCCCAGAACAAATCGCTAAAGCGCTTGGTCCAGAAGTTGGTGCGGCGATTCGCGAACAAATTCGCATCGATCGCGATGAGATCGTTGATTCCCTTGCCCCAGAGATGGGTTCGGCAATTAAGCGACAGATCGACCTAGAGCGCGATGCAATGGTAGACGCGCTTTATCCTGTAATTGGCAATACCATCGCTAAATATTTTGCGGAAGCCATTAGGTCTATTAATGAGAAAGTCGAACAAACCTTTAGCTTAGAGGGGCTACAGCGAAAAATGCGGGCAAAAATCCGTGGTGTTTCGGAAGCAGAGCTAATTTTAAAAGAATCCGTTCCCTTTGAAGTCCAAGCGATATTTCTAATCCATAATCTGTCGGGATTAGTCATAATTGACATTCAACAGAGCGATCTCTATTCCCATGCCAGTCCCATTGATGCCGACATGCTCGCGGGAATGTTGACCGCTATCCGTAGCTTTGCCAGTGAATGTATATCGCGCTCGGAAAGGACAACAGAACTCGATGCAATTAATTATAGTGGTTCCAAAATCCTGCTAGAGGTGGCAGGATATTGCTATCTTGCGGTAATTATTGAGGGTGAACCCGATCTCAAATTAGTGACCAAAATTCGCGATGTATTCGGTCAAGTCGTCCAAGTCCATGGCGAAAGCTTTAAAGAATTTGATGGCGATACTAGCCTTGTCGATCCTGAGATTGCAATTGCTCTTAAAACCTTGATGGCGGTTGAGGAGCCTAAGGATTCCAACAAACCCTTGAAGGGATTGATATTTATGGGATTGGCGATCGCCGCTTTAATTTTTGTACCCATTAGCATGTATCAATCCCAGTCTATTCGCGATCGTCAAATCGAAGCCAAAATATTAGAAGCCCTTGCCAGCACCCCTGAGCTAGCGGTTTATCGCCTCAATGTAAATGTTAATGGCGATCGCCTCAGCTTATCGGGCAAATTGCCAAATCAATACCTACGCAATCGGGCAATCCAAGTAGCAACTACTTCCACAACCACCGAAAAAACCATCACCAAAATTGACAATAACATCTACACAGTCAACATCCCCCCCGATCCCGAACTGGTTGCCAATGAAGTCCAACGACTCACAAAGGTACTCAACTATACGCAAGGAATCAATATTCAAAGCGAGTTTAAAGATGGTCAAGTAACCATAACTGGTCAAATCGATCGCCCTCGTCTCATCCCTAAAATTACACAAACATTTACAAAAATTGCAGGAGTCACCACCGTTAGCAATGCCGCCACGCTGCTGATGCCCAAACTAACGACAAAGATCTACTTCCCATTTAAGATAACCACCCTACAGCCCACAGACAGCGAAAAGCTATTAGAAGTTCAAGCTTTTTTGGATCTATACCCAGACTACGATCTCCAGATTTTTGCAAAAAGTGATAGCATTGGCGATCGCCTGATCAACTATGAGTTAGGGATGAAGCGCGTTCATACGGTGCGCGATGCCCTATTACAAAGAGGCGTAAATGCTAAACGATTACATATTTCTGGAATAATGGATATATCTGTAAAGCAGTCCTCTGACCAAATTTTAAGGTGGGTAGAGTTTCAACCTATGTTAAAGCCAATGTCTACATCAAATTAAATGCATTCTCCTGCTAAAGTTATTTCTCAAAAAATATGTCTTATTGGCGATTTTGGGGTTGGTAAAACTAGCCTAATTCGGCAATTTGTAGATCGTCAATTTAGTGACAAATATTTATCAACTGTGGGGGTAAAGATATCACGCAAACTCGTATCTATTTCTAAATCCGCCAATGATTCCACAGCAGAATCAAAACAAATACAATTAATTATTTGGGATATTGAAGGTAGTACTCGGTTTAAGGCGATCGCACCTAGCTATCTACAAGGAGCAAAGAGCGCACTCATTGTAGGAGATGTTACCAGACCATCAAGCTTACAAAGTTTAAGAGAACACGTACAACTTTTCCAATCAATTAATTCTAAGTCAAGTCCAATTATTGCGCTGAACAAAATTGATTTAATTGAGAAGGATGAAAGAGAGAACCTATTAAAATCTATCTCGACAGAATTTATGAGCCTCAGTTTATCTATCCATGAAACATCAGCCAAAACAGGTGAAGGGGTTGATGAAATATTCCATCAATTAGCACACCAGATTCTGATGCTAGAATAAAGATACAATTTTGACTCCTAAGTATCAGTATAAATCCAAGTAAAAATATCCCAAAGAATATTTGATGTTCTTTCCCATCATTCACTGCTATGAAACAGTCAAAACTTCTCAAAAAACTTCTTACTGCTTCAGAACGCTCATTCATTACGATCGATCGACAGTTGATAATTACTGATACCTCCTACGGAGCCGAGAGATTTTCCGAATATCCTTTTGAGCCCCTATTAAACAAAGATATTCGCCAAGCATTTCCAGAAACCATCGGTTTAGAGGAGTCTTTTCAGAGTATTTGGCTAAATCAAGTTACTAGTTTTGAAATCAAGGGAGTTTGTCGTTCTACGGATCCTCAAAAGCCCCTATATTTCAACTTCTATATTATTGGTACCAACGAGTTAGAAGAAGAAGATAAAAATATTATTATCTGTATTGAAGATTGTACGGATATGATGATCATGTCTCAGGAATTAATGCAGAGAGCGAACGAATCTGAACTTCTAGCTAATGCATTACAAAACTCCAAGGAATATATTGATAGAATTATCTCAGCCATGGCTGATGCCTTGATCGTAACCGATCACCAAGGGAAAATTAAAACGGTAAATCCTGCGGCAATCAATCTATTTGGTTATGATTATAATGATTTAGTAAATTGTTCGATTTCCTCAATATTTAAAGATCCCAATCAGCTCAATTCAATCCATCAAAACCATCTAGATAATCAATTAAATAGCGACCAATCTCAAGCGAACAATCGCTATTTTGCCAATATTGAAATACTATGTCTATCAAAGGCTCACGAGGAAATCCTCATCTCATTCTCTTGCTCCACAATCCATAATTATCAGTCGGAATACAATCTCAAAAGAAACCATGATTTTGTCTATGTTGGGCGGGATATTACGGAACTTAAGCGCAAAGAGCAAGAATTATTAGCCGCCAGACAGTCTGCGGATCAATCGAATCGGGCTAAAAGCATCTTTTTAGCAAATATGAGCCATGAAATTCGGACTCCAATGAATGGGGTTTTAGGGATGACCGATCTATTGCTTAGTACTACTCTAGACGATCGGCAGCAGGACTTTGTAGAAAATATTCGACTGAGTGGCAACCTGCTCCTCAGTTTGATCAATCGCATTTTGGACTTGTCAAAGCTAGAAGAAGGAGAACTACAATTAGAAAGCCTGCCTTTTAATCTAGAACAATGTATCGAAGAAATTCTCGAACTGTTTGGCTTGCAAGCCCACAATCAAAGCTTAGAAATTAATGCATCCTTTGAAGAGGATTTGCCAAAGCTCTTAATGGCTGACACCGTCAGGTTTCGTCAAATCATCATGAATTTAATTGGCAATGCCATTAAATTTACCTCTGAAGGCGAAATCGTCGTACGCATTGAACGCGATCGCGATTTTGAAAACAAAAAATCCCTAGAGCAAGCCTCCCCATCACAAATCTATTTGCGTTTTTCAGTTATTGATACAGGCATTGGCATCCACCCATCCAATCAGGACAAGCTATTTAAACCCTTTTCTCAAGTTGACACTTCCACCAATCGCCGTTTTGGAGGAACAGGTTTAGGATTAGCGATCAGCCGTCAGTTGGTGGAACTAATGCAAGGAGAGATCGGCATATCTAGCCCAGTTGCCAACGATCGCGGTACTTGCTTCTGGTTTGTACTGCCTTTTACGCTTCAGACAAACCAAGAGTCGCCATCCTTGGTCTACGATCGCCAATCCTTAAGCGATCGGCATATTTTGGTGGTTGATGCCAATCAGTACGCCCGTAAGACTATTCGCTATTACCTTACTAAATTTGGCGCGAATATCCATGAAGCCTCCAGCCTTGCCGAAGCGATCGCCTATTTGGAGCATGGGCAAAATCACAATCACAATATTGATGCGGTTCTCATAGACTGGCGATTAACAAACTTCAATGGAACTGAGGCGATCCGTCAGATCCATAGCAAAGAAAAATTTATCAATTTACCCATAATTGCTCTGTTAACGGCAAATCGTCAGGGTGAGACACAGACAGCACTCGATCAGGGATTCTGTGGGTATGTCACCAAACCATTTAAAAAGCAACGACTCTTAAAAGCCTTATTTTTAGCCTTGGGATTAAATATCCCTAATCCCAGTATTCCTATCAACGCTAGTTCCATTTTATCTAGAGAGAATCAAGAAGAAGCGATTCTCATGGGGAAGTTAAGAAGTTTAAGAATTCTATTAGCCGAAGATAATATCACTAATCAAAAAGTTACCTTAGCCTATCTATCGCAATTAGGTATTCAATCGGATTTAGCTGAAAATGGAGAACAGGTATTACAGCTAATCCAAACTAATTCCTATGACATTATTTTAATGGATTGTCAGATGCCCATATTAGATGGATATGACACCACTGAAGCTATTCGGCGACTCGAGGCGATTAATCAGACACCTAAACCCATCTTAATCATTGCCATGACTGCCAATGCTTTTACCGAAGATCGCGATCGCTGTCTTGCCATAGGTATGGATGATTATCTGAGTAAACCCATCCGCAAGCAACAACTTAAAGAGGCTCTGGCATACTGGATTAATCGATAATTGCTGTAAATAAGTTGCATAGCTGCCGCCTACTGTATCAGGACATAAAACCCCAAAGAGAGTTGCCGCGCTCCGCGCGGCAACTCTCTTTGGGGTTTTGATTTTGTCCTCACAAAACTGGCGGCAGCTATAAATAAAGAGTTGGGGATATTTTGCGAAAAGTCTTATCAAGTGAGACTTTTATGACCTTTTATGACAGAATTTATAAGCACAACGTCAAAAAAGTTTTCGTTTAGATAGCCATCATGCTCAAAGCTGGGATTGTCGGACTACCCAATGTGGGAAAGTCTACGTTATTTAATGCCCTAGTTGCCAACGCCAAAGCCGAAGCAGCAAACTTTCCCTTTTGTACGATCGAACCCAACATTGGCTCAGTGTCCGTCCCTGACGATCGCCTCACTACCCTCGCCGAAGTCGGTAAATCCGCACAAATCATTCCTACTAGAGTCGAATTTGTCGATATTGCAGGACTGGTCAGAGGGGCGAGCAAAGGAGAAGGACTAGGCAATCAATTTCTAGGAAATATTCGCGTCTGCGATGCGATCGTCCATGTTGTCCGTTGTTTTGAGAATGACGACATAATCCATGTTGAGGCTTCGATCGATCCCGCCCGTGATATCGAAATCATTACCCTCGAACTCGCACTATCCGACTTGGCTCAAGTCGATCGCAGGATCGATCGCACCCGTAAAGCAGCCCGTGCCGATGCCGATGCTAAGGTCGAATTGGCGGCTCTCGAAAAAGTACGGGAGATCCTTGATGCGGGCAAACCTGCGCGTCTTGCCAATCTGAATGATGAGGAAAAAGCAGCAATTTCGGTATTGCAACTACTCACCCTCAAACCCACAATTTATGCCGCCAATGTCTCCGAAGACGATCTCGCCACGGGCAATGCTTTTGTCGAGAAGGTAAAAGCGATCGCCTCGGCTGAAAATGCCGAAGTAACTATCGTTTCCGCCCAAGTCGAATCCGAATTACTAGAACTACCCGACGAAGAGCGCCAAGATTTCTTAGAATCCCTTGGAGTCAAAGAGGGTGGATTAAAATCCTTAATTCGCGCCACTTATCATCTCCTAGGACTGCGTACCTACTTCACAGTTGGTCCCAAAGAAGCGCGGGCATGGACGATCCATGCAGGCATGAAAGCCCCGCAAGCCGCAGGAGTAATTCACTCTGATTTTGAGAAAGCCTTTATTCGTGCAGAAACTGTTGCCTTTAAAGACCTTGTGGACTGCGGCTCCATGAGTGCCGCCCGTGCCAAAGGACTGCTCCGCAGTGAAGGAAAAGAATATATCGTCCAAGAAGGTGATGTAATTTTATTCTTAACCAGTGCGTAAACTAATATAGCTACAGTCACTTGACTTAAGACAAATCAAACCCCAAGAATTGACTGGAGGCGCGAAGCGCCTCCAGTCAATTCTTGGGGTTTATGTCCTAGTACAATTGGCGACAGTTATAGATAATTCAAATAAAAACTACAGCTTCGACTTCGCTCAGCTAGCTTACACCGAGGGCTGAGCGAAGTCGAAGCCCGTCTACAAGTTATTTAAAACAACTATATTCATTATTTAGAATTAATTTTTGCTCACGATCACTGAATCACCTTGGATTTTTGCATTATAGGTTCCTAATGAACTACTGGCTGGTCCCTTAAGTACCTTTCCATTGGCATTAAACTTTGCACCATGACAAGGACATTTGAATTGCTTCTTGTCGTTGTCCCAATTGACCGTACAGCCTTGGTGAGTACAGGTAGGATCGACAGCTAACAGCTTTTGAGGGTTATCGGGCGAACGGATTACAGCAATAGAGCCAATGGATGTATTATCCTGATAAAGCTGACCTGCATTGTCCAGATCGGCGATCGTACCTGCGACTACAGCCCCATCAGACTGTCCAAAAGCTTCATCAACCTTGAACAGCGAAGAACAAGCAGCGATCGCAACAGGTAAATAACTAGCTAAAGTCCCAACTCCAAAAAGCATCAAAAATTTACGACGCTCCATAACCTATCCTCTAAAGTTTTACCTACGGACGATATTAACGAGTATAAACGATGTCTAAGTTACTGGACATAAGTAGCTAGGCATAACTAAAAACTAAAACTAGAGAGCATACCGCCCGCTGCGCGGGCGGTATGCTCTTCTGGGTTTTAAGTTTACTTATGCCTAGCCACTTATACCAATTCCCAAAATGGCGTTGCCATTTTGGGAATCTCAAAACCTTACTGGGTTGGGTGTTTGATTCACAAAAGTGTTGTCACACTTTCGTGAATTGGTATTATATATAGCTACAGTC
>NZ_LIRE01000590.1 GCF_001402795.1 Pseudanabaena sp. 'Roaring Creek' | reverse complement strand
TCGGGACGCACTGCCAAAGCAGGTACTGTATCGGTAGGAAAACTCACCAACTTCCCCGATCTCGCCCCTGCCACCAAAGCCGCTAAAGAAACTAAAGCCACAATTCCTACTTAATAACTAAATATAGCAATCCTACTCCCTTCCCAGTGAAGAATTAGACGTTGCGGCGCAAAGCGCCGCAACGCTAATTCTTGGTTTTTAATGTCTAATTTTATAGCGGGAAGGGAGTAAATCATTTGTAGATTTTTGCGTTGCGATCAAAACGATCCCCTACGGGATGCATTTCCCAAGAGATAGATATGTGGCGGCGCTTCGCGCGGACACATATCTATCTCTTACTATATAGCTGTTGCCAGTCCCATTAGGTCAAAATCAAAACCCAAAAGAGAGAGGCGGCGCTTTGTGCCGCCTCTCTGCTTTGGGAATGCCTAAGCACCAATTACCGCTGGAATTTCTGAAATCAAACGTAAATCAAACTCTTTATTTTCCAATTCCGCCACAACCGCCACGATCCCAGGACCAAAAAATCGCGTCAATTTATCTTGTTTTTGTTGCCAAGTTGCAAAGTCTATCAAAGGCGATCGGAAACGTAAAACCAAACTGTAAGCGCCCTTGGTCTCCTCTGCTTGAGAAATTTCTTCATAGATCCCCACCAAGATAGGACGTTCTTCATCGGTAGGACTCATACCCAGTTTTTCTAAAACCTCGTCCAAATGAGCCTTAATACCGTAGCGATAACGAGTTACATCTTGGCGTAGCTGCTTTTGGGTTGAGGTTTCTTGTGCCTTGCGTAAATTCAAAACCTCATCTGATAAAGAAACAACCACAGGTACTGGTTTAACTTCCGAAGACTTAAACGCAAAGCCCCCTAAGAGGATAGGAAAACCATAGAAAAATCCGATCAGATTCAGCGTGGAATTACCTTTAGCGTAAGCCCAAAAACCCACGACAAAAAGAATTCCACCAACAAACAAACCTACGGAAGCTAGAGATATTTTATTAAGTTTAAGCATGATCAAAATTTAATAATACTTAACAAATGTATCTGTTAAATGCATCTATTTTCTAGATCTCTTCGGGAGATGCCCCATTCTATAGC
>NZ_LIRE01000589.1 GCF_001402795.1 Pseudanabaena sp. 'Roaring Creek' | reverse complement strand
ATGGACATCCATATTTTGAGCCTCGCCTATTCCTTTAGATAGATTTTTGAATTATGGAATTAAGAGCGTATTACCTGCTTAGCACCAATAGCCGCCGAGCGATCCGCAAAACTAAGGGGAGATTTGGCAGACCCCACCACTATTCGCCACAAGCCCCATTAATTGAAAAGATTAGTCGAACCTTGGGGATATCCAAACAAGCTGCTTATCAATTGCTGATGAAGGAAAGAGAGTATCTAATTAGGCAGGAAAAATGAGCGAACTACAGCAAACCTACAGCCGCACGCAGCAAATCTTGACCGCTTTTGCTCAAGATGATGAAGCGCTTCGCGTCGTTTACCAGCCTTCAGCAATATCGCCATACGATCGCGTCCAGACTTTGCGCTTCTATGGCTTTATCACTAGCCTGAGAATGCGCGTAGATATCAACTCAATAAATGAGAGCCAAATCCCAAATCTAGAGGCAGATGCATCTAGAACGGAACGGCTGACTGCTTTAAGGGATCTCGAATGGAAATCACCCCGAAAGCAAATTAGTTTCTATTTAAAAACTGCTCATATAGACTGGCAGCCGATTTTCGAGGTAAGCCTCTTGAATCGGTTGCCTTACTATCAGGTGAATTTGCTGCCCTATTTCACCGACAACATTAGCTTCGATACCTCTAACGATTGTGTTATCGGCGCACGCATAACCGATGCGGGGTATGGACTCCTTGAGGGTACTGACCGAGTAACCCTTTATGGCAGTGTCCGCGAGGAAATCACCACATTGCCAACTGATAGCAAAGAAATTAGCTTTGCAACTCCT
>NZ_LIRE01000588.1 GCF_001402795.1 Pseudanabaena sp. 'Roaring Creek' | reverse complement strand
ACGAAATCCTTAATGGCTCCTTACCTGTGGATTTCGATGGCTCTCAGTGCGTGGTTGCACGAGCAGGATCGGGCGTTCTCGAAACTGTCTCTTTTAATGAGGCGATCTAGTATGCCTTGGGCGGTGAATACGATGAATTTGATGGGGAATGGGAGGAATCGGAATGAGTTGGGTCAACGTGTCTAGCTTTAATATCGGAGTTGGGCGCGTTGATGCCATTCTCATTCCTTCCCTGCTTTCCTCGTCTCACGTAGCGATTAAGGTCACCGATCTGAAGCGTCGTAAATGGCGCAAGTCGGGCGATCTCTGGCAAGAGTTCTCAGGTGGGGTGAAGGGGATTAATCGCTTTGTTGGCTTCGGCGAACAGACTGCTTTTGAGATGCAGACCGATCTCGGTAGCTACTACCTCAGATTTAAGCCTGTTTACTATCATCAAGGGCTATTTGTCGAAATTTGGCAATGGGTTCCCCCTCCTCCTCCTCCAAATACAAAATGGCTAGGTGATTTGTCTTGGTCTCCCAACCT
>NZ_LIRE01000735.1 GCF_001402795.1 Pseudanabaena sp. 'Roaring Creek' | reverse complement strand
GAGTTATCTAATGATGCAGTTATTCAGCTTTTGACGGTCGAGCAGTTTTTCCAAATTGCTAATTATCAAACAAAACCCAAATTTTCACCGTTCCAGTGGTTGAAAGACAAGCTTTTGCCGAAGAAGACTGCCAAGGGGTTTACTAATAAATCTCAAGTTAGGCGATCGCCCCATCACTCCTCACCCCAATTTGAATATGAGTCAGAAACAAGGCTGGAAACTTGGCGGGATTCATTATTAACTCACAAACATGTCCTTGATGCTTCAGCAACAGGTACGGGCAAAAGCTATGATGCGGGGCGCTTGCGTCCTGAAATGTTTGATGGTGTTGAAAGGATCGTCTATATATCTAATGATTCGCGCAATGTTACAACTTCCACTTTGCAGGATTGGGAAATTCTGCCTGCTCGTCACAATGGCTTGACTAATAAATCAGGTAAGTTACGTCGTGCTAAGTCGGGTGAGTCTTTAGATACTCAGGCAAATTGTTCTCGCACTGGGGCGATCGCTGCTCTGCGCGATAAGGCAATTTCTGATACTAAGATCATTTGTGAGACTTGTCCTTTGCTCAATGCTTGCCGTGGTAGTTCGGGTGATGGGTTTGGCTTTAAGCATAAACGAGCGATCGCTTTTAATTCTAAAATCCTGCGTTCTCATCCTGCTAGTTTGCCTAGTCCTAATGAGTTTGATTACTCGAAAACTTTGCTGGTATGGGAGGAGGTGTCGGAGAGTTTAACGACGATGCGTCAGATTTTGGTTAGTCGTGAGGATGTAGATCGGGCGATCGCTGTGATTTCTCGTTCTAGTCTTGACCATAAGCAGAAAATTATTGATGTGCTGAATAAGTTGCATGGGTTACTAGGAGATAAGTCCTATCATGGTCTAGATTTTCATGGGATTAAGTCGGCTATTCCTGAAATTATTGATACGACTTTGCTGGCGGATTTGCTGAAACCCGATCTTTCAATTCTCGATACGGTTGATGCGGTTGCGGATTCTGAGTTTGAAAATGTTAAGGGTAGGGATAAGCGTGAGTTAGCTAGGGTTAATTCTTTGCTGAAGCACGCGACTACTCTTAATAGTCATGAAATTGAGAAGAAGATTAACCGTGAGGTTTTAAAACAGTGGTTAATGGAGTTTTTGGATATTCTTTC
>NZ_LIRE01000667.1 GCF_001402795.1 Pseudanabaena sp. 'Roaring Creek' | reverse complement strand
TGTGGCGCGGGCAAAGCCCGCGCCACATCTATCCAATATGTAAGTCCTAAATTTGAAGGATGAAATAGGTTTAGAGATAAATGTAAACCCTATGTCAATTTCTAGTGAAATAGAAGGATAAAATGAAATGACTGATGTTTTAGTGATTGGTGGTGGTGTTATTGGGCTGGCGACAGCGATCGCCCTTTCGCAAAAGGGAGCAACGGTTACGATCGTTGAGCGGGAACTCTGCGGACGCGGAGCAACTTGGGCGGCGGCGGGAATGCTTGCCCCTGAGGCAGAAAAATTAGAAGGAGATCTCTTAAGTTTTGGTATCCGAAGCCGCGATATGTACCCCCAATGGATTGCGAACTTAATGCGGTTATCAGGACAAGATTGCGGTTATTGGTGTTGTGGGATGCTTGCCCCAGTTCTCTCGGAAAGCGATCGCCAAGCCATCACCAAACATCCCCAATATATCAGTCTTGAAGAATCCCGTCAGCGTCAATCTGGGTTAGGGGAATCGATTTTAGGTGCGCTCTGGTTGCCTGAAGATGGTCAGGTCAATAATCGGCAGCTTGCCAAAGCTTTATTAGGGGCGGCGCGATCGCTCTCGATTAAAATCCTTGAAGGCACAACGGTTTATCAAATCGTCCGCGACAGCCATCGCGTCACGCACCTCGATACGAGTGCGGGTAAATTGCACAGCGATCGCTATGTGCTAGCCACAGGGGCATGGACGCGATCGCTATTGCCTTTACCAATTAAGCCCATTAAGGGACAGATGCTTTCAGTGTTTGATCGCGATCGCAAATTGCAGAGCGTAATTTATGCCCCCAATTGCTATATCGTGCCACGCCAAGATGGAACGATCGTGATTGGGGCAACGGTTGAAGATGTGGGTTTTGATCAGGGCAACAATGCCGCAGGTATTGCTCAGTTATTAAACCGAGCGATCGCGGTTTATCCTGCGATCGCCAATATGCCAATCACCGAAACATGGTGGGGATTTCGACCTCACGCTCCCAATGAAATTCCGATTTTAGGATCTAGCGATTACGAGAATCTCATTTTAGCAACGGGACATTATCGGAATGGAATCCTTTTTGCACCAATCACAGCGAAACTCATTGCCGAATCGATCATTGATGGCATCACTGATTCTATCTATTTGCAATAATACCAAGTGATACCAAAGCTCAAAATGGCTACGCCATTTTGAGCTTTGGTATCACACTTTCATGAATTGGTATTAAAAACCAAAACCTAAAGAGAGCAACGCCCGCTACGCGGGCGTTACTCTCTTTAGGTTTTGGTTTTTAATTATGCCTAGCCACTTAGTGAGGTGGCATAAATTGGCGATCGCAACTTTCGATGACCCGATCCCAAATGGCAAAATGGAGTTCTTTATTGCGTTTGCGATCGCTTTTTATCTCTAAAACTTGCGTTCCTTGGCTATTTAAAGAATTAGTTACGGAATTGCGAAAATCTTGCCAATCTTTAATGAGGATATGTTCGCAATTATAGGCGGAGACGATCGGCGCAAAATCTAGGGCATGACTCGTACCGAAGAATTCCTCAAAGGTATCCTCGAATTGAGAAATGGGCAATAGATCGAAAATACCGCCACCATCGTTATTTAAGAGAATTACGGTGAGGGAAATAGGGTATTTTTTGGCGGCGAGCAGTCCATTGAGATCGTGGTAGAAGGCAAGATCGCCACAGATCAGGAGCATGGGGCGATCGCATCCCCATGCCGCACCGAGAGCACTCGATAGAGTTCCATCGATGCCATTAGCGCCGCGATTGGCTAAGACCGTAATGGGGCGATCGCTATGGAAAAATGTATCCAGATCGCGGATAGGGGTACTACTTGCCACATAAATATAGGTATGCGCGGGAAGCAGTTCGGCAAGTTCCGCATAAACCTTCCCATCAAACAATTCGTCAATCGTGGCGAGAGATTTACTAATTACATCTTCAGTAATGCTTTCGGCTAGTTCAAAATCTAATCGCCATTGCTTGTCTTGCCACATGGGCTGGGCATAGTTCTCTAAGTAATAGGCTAATTGTTCGCAAAAGTTGACGGGATGGACATTGAGCGATTGGGTAATGCCATGGGTGGGATCGCTATTGGTGCTACCGACAACGATTTGTTGACAGTTAATATGTTTCTGTAACCAGACGAGATAGCTTTTGGAAGTAGGCATTGCGCCAAAGCGAATTACCATTTGCGGAACATGGGTGTTACAGAAGTTTGTCGATCGCAAAAAGCTATCGTAATGTCCGATCTCATTATGACGACTTGCTCCTGTGGCTTCAATCAGTAAGGGATAGCCCGTCGCTCTTGCCAGACGGCGTACAACCTCTAAAAATTCTGGTGGTGAGTCGTATACGCCCACGACAAGCACCCCATGAGGATGGCTGATAATTTGATTAGCAATGGTGGCGATCGCATCCATACCCAACGATCGCATTCCTGTCATCACTTGACTATAGGCTCCGCCCGATGGATTCCCAAATACCGCTTCGGGACTGCTAAGTTCTAGATCTTCGGGTATATCTTCAGGAACGGGAATCGGTGGCATCGGATCGGGAAAGGGAAAGTTAAGATGCACTGCCCCTGCGGGCTCGTCACCTTTGCCGAGCGCCATACTCACGCTACGGCTAAGGAGCGATCGCAGATAACGCAGACGCAACCCCATAATCTCAGGCGTGCCTACTTCAAAGAAGTAACGCACATATTTTCCATAAATATTTATTTGATCGATCGTTTGTCCCGAACCACAATCGCGCATTTCAGGGGGGCGATCGGCAGTTAAGACGACTAGGGGAATGCGGCTATAGTAAGCCTCAATAATGGCAGGATAATAGTTGGCGGCGGCTGTGCCCGAAGTACAAAGAAGGGCGACAGGAGACCTTTGCACCTTGGCTAAGCCTAGGGCAAAGAAGCTACTCGATCGCTCGTCAATATGTACCAAAAGCTGCAAGTCGGGGAAGCGATCGCGCATCTCGGCGAAAGCAATTACCAGTGGCGTAGATCGCGATCCAGGGGAAATACATATTGTCCGCACTCCCGACCGATAGAGTTCTTCAGCAACGATGCTTGCCCAGACTGTATTGCGATTGGCGCTATTCATCGGATTGCAGTTCCATTAGCACTAAACTGAATGCTATAACCCAGTTCCCCTAAAAGTTGCCGCAAAATTGGCAAACTCAATCCCAACACATTGGTATGACAGCCTTCGATCTTTTCAATAAGTAAGCCGCCCATCTTTTCCATCGTGAAGCATCCTGCACAGCACAGGGGTTCGCCAGATTCGGCATAGCTCACAATTTCTGCATCCGTAGCATCCGCAAAATATACTTTAGTCACGCCATAGCGCATCGCCGAACGTTGAGTCTTGGCATCAATCAAACAATGTCCCGTATAGAGTTCGCAATAGTTACCCCGCATCTTTTGCCATGTGGCGATCGCGATTTCTTTGGAGTCAGGTTTACCGTAAATTATGCCGTTAAGATACATGATCGAGTCACAGCCCATAATTAGTGCATTCTGTCCTGTAAATTCGGCGGCGATCGCCTTTGCCTTGCACTGTGCTAGGGTCAGCACCAAGGACATCGGATCGCTCACCTGAATCGCATCTTCGTCAAAGTGACTAACTCGGATAATTGGTTTGATACCTGCATTTTCTAAAATGCTCTTGCGAGTAGGAGATGCGGAAGCGAGGACAAAAATGGGATGGGACATAGGAGCTAACAGGGTAAACAAGACAGAAATTTGTAATTGGTAGTAACTGCTCTCCCCTCTACCCTAGCGTATTTTTAACGTCAGTTCGGGTTAAGCTGACAAATTTTCAAAGCCCCAAGTAAAAGCCTTGCGTAGCAAGGCTTTTACTTGAGGCTTTGAGAAAGGGTTTGCGTAGCAAACCCTTTCTCAAAGCCCGTTTCAAATTATCCCGAACTCACCTTAAGCAATGCCCCATTTTACCGAGACAACCAAGCGATCGCCTCTTTAATCCATGCCTCAATATCCTGAGTTTTCGCCAGAACTGGTAACCCCACGATCGCATTGAGGGCATTGCTAATTTCCGTAGGCGTATAACCGAGAGCTAGTAATGTCATTTCTAATTCTTCTTGTAACGCCACACTTAAGATGCTACCTAGCGATCGCGTAGTGCCAACCTGAGCCAATCGCCCATCGGCAAGCTTTGTTTTTAGTTCTAAAGCAAGCCTCTCAGCAGTTTTAGTCCCCACCCCAGGAGTTAAGCTCAAAACTCGCGTATTGCCCGAAATGATCGCCTTAACCAGATCTTGAATTCCGAGACTATTTAATAAAGCCAAACCAACTTGAGTGCCAATCCCTGAAACACTAATTAATTGGCGAAACAATTCGCGTTCAGCGAGAGTAGGAAATCCAAACAAGACCATTTGATCTTCACGGACAATCAAATGGGTAAATACCTGTGTCTGTTCGCCCACAGGTGGCAACTTACCCGCAGCACTAGCCGTAATCTGCATATCGTAGCCCACCCCTTGCACATCAAGGGTAAGCCAATAGGAAGGCGTATTTTTTCGAGAACTCTCTGCGGCTTTACAAGCTGCGATCGCACCACGGAGAAACCCAATCATCGGCGTGGTAATGGTGGGAACTGGGGCAGTTGCACGGCCGCTAGGGAAGTCACAGCTTTACGACTAGAATTAGCGATCGAGAGCTGTTCGGAATCCTGCATTTCTGGATTCACAAGATTATTGGGATTGCCATACAAAGCTTGAATAAACCTTGGCGTTGCCACGGTAGAAACGACCGAGGCATTAGTCAAGGCAGATGAAGAAGCAAGCGATGCGTCACCAATATTATTTCGATCTAGCCCAGTTTGTGAAGCAGTTTGAGACTCAACCCGCCAATTAACCGTCCTTGTCTCTTTAGACTCTGCGGCTTGAACAGCGTGTAATGCAGGCAAATTCGGAGCAATAGGCGACCCCTGAGAGGCTTTGTGAGGTCTAACAATCAGGGGAGAAATGGGCTGACTCTTGGGAGGCAGGGATGATAATGACGAAGATCGATCGATGGTTTCAGACTCGACTACAGAGTCAATTTCTTGAGAGGCATCTAGCGCAATTTGCTGAGGCACGGGTACGATTTTGACGACATTTTGTAATGCCGAATCACCGATCGCTTCAACTGGGGATATTTTCTCATCAGCAAGCTTGGCAACCGACCAAGACTCAAGGGCAGAGAGTGCCATATCGTTAGGAGCAGGTGTCGAGGTATCAAGGCAGCGTTCGAGAGCCGCTTTTAGTTGTGAAGTATGGTGTTGTTGGCGCTTGAGGCGATCGCGCAGCTCGTCACAATTTATGTGGGCATCCTGTAGCTCGCGTTCGAGTTGGTCAATCCGCGACTGAAGGGTTTGGGTCAGAGTTTCTTGCCTTTGGATCACTAACTGGGACAGTTGCAACTGCTCTTGCGCCTGCCGAAGCAAAACCTGCGCTTGCTGACTGCGCTCGTTGCAAAACTGGAGCTCTTGCTCTAAAACCTGTCTTGGCAGAGCATTAAACAGAGTGGTTGGCTCACCCAGTACATTGGAAGATACGCTTTGAAGCGGGGTTTGCGGTTCTGGAATCGATGGACTAATGCTCGCCTGTGATGATGAATCGCCAAATCCTGCCTGACTCATGACTTACCCTTCACACCAAGAATTTTATCTAATATCAAATTTTATCTCAAAAATTTGTTTTTTGTATCATTAATTTTCATAACAGGAATAAACATCATGACAATTACGACAATTACGACAGTAAAAAAGACAAATTATGTATTTAATACGTATAAGTAGCTAAGCAGAAGTAAACTTAAAACCTAAAAGAGCATACCGCCCAGTACGCGGGCGGTATGCTCTCTGGTTTTG
>NZ_LIRE01000587.1 GCF_001402795.1 Pseudanabaena sp. 'Roaring Creek' | reverse complement strand
AATGAACTACAAGAGAAACACACTCAATCAAAAACTGAATAGGGACTGCTGATGGAAATTTTGAAAACCCCGATAGGTAATACGGGGTCGGTTCTTTCGGAAGCTCCACCAATGGAGAAACAACCAGAGAGCCAATTTATGGCGGTATTCGACTGGTTGCAGGGCTGCATTCAGTTACCAAACTACGGAGAATTTGAATACTTACTGGAACTGGTAACCGAGATATTCAAAGACGAATGGATAAGAGACGACGATCGCCCACTTTATAAAGGACGACACTTCACCCACTCAATCCGCACGACTAGAGGATCGATAATCGGATGGAATATCACAGACGACGGTAAACTAGACTGCTGGCTAAGCTTGACAGGCAAAACCCTGATCGGCGCAAGTTTCGACAACCTAAAACAATACCTCCAATACTTAATAGCCAACCAGACAAGATTTACGAGAATAGACCTAGCCGTAGACGACTACAGCAAATCCTTAAAGCCCCAATACTTTAAAACCGCCTATCAACAGCGACAGCATCAAGGCTTCAGAAAAATGAGCTTCATCGAAAACTTTGAGAGTTCAGAAGAAGAACAAGGCTTC
>NZ_LIRE01000586.1 GCF_001402795.1 Pseudanabaena sp. 'Roaring Creek' | reverse complement strand
GGCATAAACCCTAAGAGAGATGAGCGATGCAAAGCATCGCTCATCTCTCTTAGGGTTTGATTTTGTCTTAACATGACTAGTAATAGCAAATTATCATTAAAAAAATCTGATGATAATCTGATGATAACTTTAATGATAATTTGCTGTGATAATGCTGTAACGATGCTGTAAAAAAGCCCTAATAATACCAATTCCCAAAAGTGTGGCTACACTTTTGGGAATTGAAAACCAAACCCAGCAAGGGTTTTAAAATCACAAAATGGCTACGCCATTTTGTGATTTGGAATAAGTCAGTAACAACTAAGACGGTGGCAAAAAATATGAGAGCCGATCTAGAAAGGTTATTAATTTCAGAAGCAGAATTGTTGGAATTGACAGGCTTTCCTTGCCAGCAAATTTTACAGCAACCCAAGTTAACGCCAAAGCAGGTGCAGATCCAACGCACGATCGCTTTGGCAATTATGGTAATTAACTTCATTTCCTTTACAAGCGTTTTTTTACCCCCGTTACGGATTGCGGGAATTATTTTGCTGATCAGCTTAGTCTTGGGGATGTTGAGTCTAGCGATCGAGTTTGCGGAAGTGACGATGCTATTTTCTTTGGTTGGTTTTGGTGCAGCAATCTATTCCCTTTATGTTTTGACTGGAGCACCCTTGGGTGTAGTGTTGTTATGCCTTGGCTTAGCTATTATCAGTGGAATCTTGGCTTTATTACTGATGCGATGGATTGTGCAACAATGGCAAGAAAATAAAAATCGTCAGCGACAGAAGGGAGTGCCTCTAACAGTTTTACGCCTATTTAAGGAAGTTGAAAAGTGTAATCAAACAATTCGACATATTGATGTCTTCGATCGCCTGCAAGATGCGGGTAATCCCATTAAATTAGAGTCTAGAGAATTGGCGATCGCCGCTTTACGGATGGCTCGTAATGATATTGTGAGAGCGCTCAAAACCGAGCGGATTTTACGAGAACATCCTGAATTTCATCCCGATCGCTTTGACATTGATTTGAATGCTTTCACCGCGATCTCGATCAACGAACGGGCTAAGGAATATGGACAGATTTTTAATACGACCTTACAAATTGCGATCGATGTGCAAAAAGCCATGTCTGAGTTACAGGAATTTATTTCAAACTAAGGCTATTCCTACAGCAATTTTCGATCAAAAAAACCACAAGAAAATTCTTGCAAGTGTTGCGAAGTAACACTTGCAAGAATTTTCTTGGTTTGGATTTGAGCGCAAAGCGCTGTAAGTAAGAGCGGCGTTTTGCACCTCGCCTACCTAGAATAATTAATGGGTCGCTAATAGAGCATCCATGGCTGCGGCTATAGCAGTCCTAAATCATTTGTAGATTTTTGGGTTTGTGGAAGCGCCCCCTTTTCGGGGTGCGCTTCCACAAACCCTTTAGGATTGCTATATGGGATAAACTGAAGTTAGAGTAGGAAAATATTATGAATGCTGAAAAAAAACAAATCGACACTTTAGATGAAAGTGAGCTATTTCGATTAGGGGGGAAAAAATCAAACTTGGTAATCGTGCCTGCGGAAATTAAATACCAACATATTAAGATTGAAGACTTCGATAAGCCCGTCCCCGCGATCGCTTATAACGGTGGTATCTACAGCCTATTTCGCGCTAGCAATAATTGGTCAGAAGTAGAGAAATTGACTAGCCGTCTTTCTGCCGATTACTTAATTACAGTTATTCCCAAAGGTTGGGCAATTTGGGTATTTGAGTATTAAGGACTAAGTAGCTAGAATCCAAAAACTTGGAGCACACGCTCAGCGTGTGCTCCAAGTTTTGCGGTTTTATGTAATTGCGCCAGTTATACCAACTCACAAAAGTGTTGTCACACTTTCGTGAATTGAAAAACAAACCCAGTAGGGTTTTGAGATTCCCAAAATGGCGCTGCCATTTTGGGAATTGGTATTATAGATAATTCAAATAAAAACTACAGCTTCGACTTCGCTCAGCTAGCTTACACCGAGGGCTGAGCGAAGTCGAAGCCCGTCTACAAGTTATTTAAAACAACTATA
>NZ_LIRE01000585.1 GCF_001402795.1 Pseudanabaena sp. 'Roaring Creek' | reverse complement strand
GCATCATTAGATAACTCATCAATATCATTATCAGTTTTAGCAACCTGACCCCACCAGAGAACATCCACCGTAAAATCTAGTTCAGCCAGAAAATCAAGATTTTTCTCATGGCGGCGCATCACTGACGGGTTCGCAGCATCACCCGCATCGATCGCATATTCCAAACGAGTCACATCAGGCTTAGCCCCAATCGCGTCAAGGTAACTTTGTAAAGTTTTTTTACTAGCCACAAACTGACCGCCCGAAGCACCGATCGCTACACAGCCACGCAGCTTAGAAGCAAGATAAGGCTTAACGCCAGTACCCTCAACCAAGACCACACGCTGACGATCGACCTGAATATCACCATGAAAAGCCAGGGGTAACTCTCCATTTTGTTGCTGTGCCGAGATACCAAAAGGTTTATGCCACCGATAGCGCCCAGAACTAGCATTACGTAAACGGATTTGAAACCCGAGAATTTGACCTAAAGGATTCTTAATGGGCAGAATATAGCCAGAATTAGTTGATTTAGCACCTAAAAGCTTAATATCAATTTCAGACAAGCCACGACTAACTAAATCGGCTCTGTCTAAATTGTCTAGATCGAGTTTTTGTAAATAATTTTGATAAAGGCGATCGCGTTGAACCGCATCAGGCAACTTAGCCAAACCATCCCGCTTTGCCTTTTGTTGAGCTAGTTGCAGTTTTAAATTGCGATCGCGACGCTCTTGGCGCACTGACTCAGATTCGGGGCGTTTTCTAACATATTTACCCGCAAAGTAACTGCCATTGGTTTCGCCCAGATATTTCCAATCCGCCTGAC
>NZ_LIRE01000584.1 GCF_001402795.1 Pseudanabaena sp. 'Roaring Creek' | reverse complement strand
TAGGCTTGATTGGATATCGGCATACTTCTCATAGGTTGATTTGACCCGTTGTTGAGCCCAAAACATCAAGAGCATCCCTGGAATGAGGATCAAATAAGATGAGTGAAAGAACATTTACTTTTCTCCTTCAGAAATTTCTATATCTCTATAGCAATCCTAAATGGTTTGTGTAAGCGCCTCCCGAAAGGGGGCTTCCACAAACCCCAAAATCTACAAATGATTTAGGATTGCTATATATTCAATTATGCCTTTTATAAACTTGCTGGGGACTTGGTGATTAATGGTTATGCGGTAGTGAAAACACTACCAAACCAATCAGTTATACCAATTCCCAAAATGGCAACGCCATTTTGGGAATCTCAAAACCTTACTGGGTTTGGTGTTTAATTCACGAAAGTGTTGTCATACTTTCGTGAGTTGGCATTATGAACGCCCCTGAAAAAACGACCATGACAAAAAGAAATTGCTGATAAATATAGCCAGCAAGGCTGTAACCACAGCCGTAGTTGTAGATTCGCCTACTCCCTTTGCCCCACCCGTGGTGGTTAAGCCCCATGTTGTGCCGATCGCCGCGATGATAACGCCGAAAATACTTGATTTGATTAAAGCGGCGATTAAATCCCAAGGTTTGAGGAGATTCTGAACGGAATTGAGAAACATATTGTAGGGAATTGCATACATCGATTGAGATAGCAATAAGCCCCCTGCCATTCCCATCAAAAACCCTAAAATTGTGAGAATCGGCAGCATGAGCAAGCAGGCGATCGCGCGAGGAGTTGCCAGATAGTCAATGGGATTTGTCCGCAGTAAGTGTAATGCGTCAATTTGCTCGGTTACTTGCATCGTGCCAATTTCTGCGGCAAAAGCCGAACCCACACGTCCAGCAATGATGACGGCTGTCAATACAGGAATTAGCTCGCGAGCCAAGGCGATCGCCAAAATGCCTCCGATCGCTTGTTGTGCGCCAAAGTTAATAAACTCTCTCGCGACTTGAATCGTAAATACGGCTCCTACAAAGGCTGCTGTAATTAAAGTTATGAGTAGCGACTCTGTACCCACCATCGACATCTGCTCGATCGTATTGCGCCAATGGAAACGTCGATAGATCAAAATATGGGTGACAATTTGTCCAATCAGTAAACAACTTTGTCCGAGTTTAGTTAGCCAACTGCCAAAATTTCCCATTTTTAAAATTTCCCATGCCACGGCTGACAGGTGGTAAACAATTTTTGTTGTGTTTATCCTAACCCCCAGCGCAATTATCAGCAAAGAAAAAGCGGATAAAAAATATCCCCCGAAAGTTATCTAGCTTCGACTTCGCTCAGCTATAGCTACAGTCACTTAAATTAGGACAAATCAAACCGCAAGAATTGACTGGCGGCGCGAAGCGCCGCCAGTCAATTCTTGCGGTTTATGTCCTAGTCCATTTGGCGATAGCTATAACACCAATTCACTGAAGTGAGACAACACTTCAGTGAATTAAAAACCAAGCCCAG
>NZ_LIRE01000583.1 GCF_001402795.1 Pseudanabaena sp. 'Roaring Creek' | reverse complement strand
CAAGCAGGACAGACCCTTGCCCTAGAAGGCACATGGCGATCAAACTACCAAACAATCCTAATCAAATTCGCAGCACAAATATTCTGGTCACAACTCAAAAGAGCTACCTGATTTCCTTGTCCCTCTACCACCAAAGCCGTTGATACAATCTGGCGATCGTGCATCTCATTGATAGAAGTGAGGTTGACACTTTTCTCAATCACCTCAGCATCAAGTGGATAGATAGAGAGTCGTTTATCTTGCTTCACTACCTTTAACAAAGCATCAACAGAAGGAATTGAAGTCTTACCACGACTCACAATCCATACCGCCTCCGCCAAAGCGATCGCAGGTAAAACTAATTCACTACTTGAATCCGCAAGAATTTCTTTAGCAGTCACTCCTAAGCGAGAATTACCTTCCAAAAACCAGATTAAAGCATGGGTATCAAGAATATATTTCATATTGCTAGAATCAATCCCAACCAAGAGCATCGTCAATATCACCATTAAACTCAGTATCTCTAAAATCAGCTTCAGTCGATTGTTGAGAACCTGAAAACATCCCAAACGACATAAACTGACTAGCGAGACTGGCTGACTGAGGCTTAAAGAAAGTCACAAAAACTTGGCTCTCCGTAATATCTTGAGGGATTTCCGCTAACTCGACTTTACCGTTCCGATATATTCCTTGGATTGTCTGTAACATAATCGTTTGCGCTGGTTAATTTGAGCGATCGCCAATCAATTGTAGCACCACAACATTTTAGCTAATAATGGTAAAGCGATCGCTACATTTATCCGTCCTTATGGCTTATGCCTGACAACACCGACTACCTCCAAGGCATCATCGAACGACTGACCTTTCACTCCCAAGAGACAGGCTATACCGTGGCGCGGCTAAAAGTACCCAAGGCTCAAGACCTAATCACCGTAGTCGGTAACTTTGCCAATATCCAAGCAGGACAGACTCTCGCTCTAGAAGGTACATGGCGATCGCATCCTAAATTTGGCGACCAGTTCCAAGTCACTCAATACCGTGAAACTAAACCCGCCACAATTACAGGAATTGAGAAATA
>NZ_LIRE01000582.1 GCF_001402795.1 Pseudanabaena sp. 'Roaring Creek' | reverse complement strand
CTGCGCGTGCGCCGCAGGTTTTAAATCTGGATTTTAATTATGTTGAAGTAATTATAGACAAATCAAAAACCAAAAGATGAGTGGCGGAGCTTCACGCTGCCACTCATCTTTTAGTTTTTATGTCCTAAGCAAACCTTGCGTTGCTATATAATAATTTTCGATTATACTTACAAGATAATGAGTGACTTAATCACGATCATTTTAATTACTCTTGGGGGGATCGTGATGTTTCTTTCTATTAAAGAAACAAAACGAATTTTAATTTTACTCAAGGATAGTAGGTATAAGAAAGTTTGGCGAATCTTGCGATCGCTAATGGTCTTTTTTCTCTTAGGTTATTTGGGAGTATTAATCCTATTTCCGCTGGGGATCCAATGGCTAATTCTGATTTTGACAGGAGTAATTTTTTTCTTCGGGGCTCTATTTGTTTATATGGTTGTGAGAATTGGATTTCTGACGATCCAAGATTTATTGCAAACCAATATTTTAAGATTAGAACTACAACAGGAAAAAGAAACTGCGGCGGAAATTGCCCGTATAAAATCTGAGTTTTTAGCCACCATGAGTCATGAAATCCGTACGCCGATGAATGCGGTTCTTGGGATGACTAATCTACTGTTAGACACCAAATTAGATAGGGAACAACGGGACTATGTTGAAACTATTAGCACCAGTGGAGCATCTCTAATGATCCTGATTAATGATATTCTCGATTTCTCTAAAATTGAATCTGGGAAGATGGACTTAGAGATATCTCCTTTCCCATTAGGCAACTGTATTGAGATTATTCTCAGCTTTTTTGCAGCCACAGCTCAAAAAAAAGGCTTAGAACTAAACTACTCTATCGATCCCCAAATTGCCAAAGTTGTTGAAGGAGATAGAACTCGTTTACAACAGATTTTAGTTAACTTGATCGGCAATGCGATTAAATTTACGTCGATCGGAAAAGTCTCTGTGATAATTAAAAGGTATCAAGATGCTCAACTCCTTTTTGCAGTGGAAGATACGGGAATAGGTATTCCCTCCGATAAACTAGAAAAACTCTTTAAACCATTCTCACAGATCGATTCATCGGCAACTCGTCAGTTTGGGGGTACTGGCATGGGCTTGGCAATTTGCCATAAACTCATCAAGTTAATGGGTGGGAATATCTGGGTTGAGAGTTCTGTCTCTAAAGGCTCAACTTTTTTATTTGCGATCCCCTATCATCCCGTTGAAGATAAAATGATTCCCGCCTTAGATATACTAGACAATCTAGATAATGTACTGGATGTAGTTCTCGATCGCCCAGTTGATATTACTAAACCCAAGATTACTAAGCCCAAGTCTCTAGATAGCAATATTTCCAAATTAGCCGAGAGACTTCCTCTCAACATATTGATAGCCGAAGATAACCCCGTCAATCAAAAATTAGCAAGTCGCATTTTTGAGAAGATGGGGTACTGCATTGATATTGCTAATAACGGAATTGAAGTTCTCGAAGCCCTCGATCAAAAATTCTACAATTTGATCTTTATGGATGTGCAAATGCCTGAAATGGACGGTTTAGAGGCAACTCGTCAGATTCGTTTAAAGGAGCAATCTCCGCTCCTGATATCGCTGCCCAACCAAGGTACAAATCAACTCAGTCCACCCATTCCGATCATTGCCATGACCGCTAATGCGATGGAAGGCGATCGCGAAAAATGTCTGGCATCAGGCATGAATGATTTTGTGGCTAAACCATTTAAGGTTGCTCAAATTGAGATGGCGATCGAAAAATGGGGAAAATTGCTGTAGGGTACAGATAGGCGACGCAAAGCACCGCCTATCTGTACCCTACAGCAATTTTCGATTATAGTCGTTTTAAATAACTTGTAGACGGGCTTCGACTTCGCTCAGCCCTCGGTGTAAG
>NZ_LIRE01000581.1 GCF_001402795.1 Pseudanabaena sp. 'Roaring Creek' | reverse complement strand
GCTTCAGGATGCCTCCTTCTCCGAATAGGTCAGGTGGAGTTTTACATTCTTTCAGCAATTCGTCTACCAATTCTTTGCGTATATTCATCGGTTTTAGTGTTGATAATTGTGTGTCTAGATTATCTCTCTGTATATATCCCAGACTTTACACAGATTACTTTACACTCTCAGATTTATCCGTAAGACCGATTGCCACTTACGACAGTGAATATGGTAGTGCGGCTTTTATGAATTTGACCGAGGATATCCCCGCAGACTTACTGCTGCGTCTACGTCCTAACCGATGCTTATACAAAGCACCTGCACCCTATAGCGGCTGTGGTCGTCCCCGCAAGCATGGGGATAAATTCCAACTTGCCAATGCTGATAGTTGGGGAGACCCATCGGCAACTTTTAGCTTAGAAGATGAGACAGTCGGACAGGTGCAAATCCAGCAATGGTCTAACTTACACTTTAAGCAAGCGTCCCAACGACCTTTCCAAGTTATTCGTGTCACCCATCCCCATTGTTCTGGTTTGTGGTTAGCTTGGGTGGGCGAACAGATGCCATCTTTAGTCCAGATTTGGCGTTTGTACTTACGTCGTTTTGCTATCGACCATTGGAATCGCTTTGCCAAACAACGTTTACATTGGACTTTGCCTCATTTATTGACTCCTCAACAGGCTTTGCGTTGGAGCGATCTGATGCCTCTATTGTCTTGGCAGTTATGGCTAGCCCGTCAACTGGTTATTGATAGTCCTTTACCTTGGCAGAAACATCAAACCAATCTCTCCTTTGGTCGAGTCGCTCAGGGCTTTGCCGCACTTTTAGTTAGGATTGGCTCTCCTGCCTGTTCTCCTAAACCTCGTGGTAAGTCCCTTGGTTGGAAGTCTGGGCGTAAGCGTTCTCCTTTTCCTCGCTTTCCTGTCATCAAAAAACGCGCTTCCCGTCCTAAAAAGGTCAACAAAGACAACCTTAATTCCTAACCCTCAATATTCTCGTTTTTATTCTCTTAGGTTTGCTCAGTTCTTTATTATCTGAGTTGCTTTTTCCTGCTCTTTTCCTGCTTAGCTCAATCACCTTAGTCTAAACTCCAGTAGTCTAAACTCCAGTATATGAAGAGGAGAAAGTAATCCTAGATGAAAAAGCAAGTCAACTGAATGTTAAAGCTAGTGAAATTGTGAGATGTGCAACGTTTAAGTACGATCTGCCGACATCTAAGGTACAAGTTGCAAAGGTAGATTGGGATCTTTATCACCTGTTGGGAGAAGTCAAGTATGAATTGAATAAAATCGGTACGAATATCAACCAACTAGCCCATGATGCCAGGGCAACCGCATAAAAAATCAAAGGGAAAGGAGATGGTTTAGATAAGCCAGATCCCAAGCCGCTTTATTACGTTTCGCCCGCATACTGAACTTAGAAGACTTATCGCGACTTAAGAGATTAAGAGCAAAGTGTCGCAAGACAGCCATATTTTCAGGAGAATGATCTTTGCGAATACGGGAAGCATCTTCGTGAAAAGAGACATCCAAAACCCAATGCAATGAATTTTCAATCGA
>NZ_LIRE01000580.1 GCF_001402795.1 Pseudanabaena sp. 'Roaring Creek' | reverse complement strand
GCCAAAATCGTATCCATCAACCAAACCAGAATGACTCAAAGAGCAAGGAGTAACACAAATTCCCATAACTGCACCGCTTCCAGAGCCATTTGGAGCAAAAAGATAAGTTCCCGCTGGATACTTAATAGGAGCATTTGCGATCGCCTGTTTTCGCAAGTTCTCCATATTCTCATACGTCATATACCCTAAAGCTGCGGCGGAACCCAAAATAAGAATTTTATCAGCAGCAGTAAGTCCTACACTGATAGGATTAGCAGCTCCAGCAGTTCCAACGGAGCCACGTACTACATTAGCTGCGGATTGAGGAGTTATTAACCCATCAGCAGCACACTGTTTTGCGGCTGCTGAAGTCGTAAAGCATTCATTTAAGGTAGTGAATGAGAAAACTGGTGAAACATCTAAAAACTGTAAAAATACGAAAAGTACTCCCAAAACTACTGAGAATGCTCTTCGTCTTAGGGAGTACTTTTTCATTGTTTTAGGGGGTTGGTGAACTAGTGAAATTGGAAACCTACGAATAAAGGTAGCGCTTGAATAGGAGTGCTGCGGCAGCAAAAACGACAGCAGCTACTGCAATCGGTTGAATGACGCTAACTAAAGCGGCGATCGCTGTGGCATCGGTATTCATCTGAGTAATGGCGGATGATGCAGTGGATTGAGCGTTGCTTTGGTCGCCAAATAAGGTAATGGCTCCACCTGCTGAAGCGGTTCCTGCTCCTAATAAAATTAGGCGATCGGTTTTAAATTTCTTGTCTCTCAGATGCTTATCTTTAAAGTCTTGGTCGATCACGATTTTTATCTCCTATTGATAGAGTGAACGGATGATTCTGGAAATTAACCAGAGGATGCCTTGCATTCCAAAGACCACTACTGCAAAGCCGACTGCCCACTGAACGGCGATTTGGGCGTTCGCTGCAATGTTAAATTGCACTGTTGAAATGATTAATAATGCAATCATTGTTTCAATGAGTTTATGAACTTAACAACCAAAGTTATTCCTAAGTAAATCAGACCCAATACGACTGCCTCAACAAATCCCTCCTGCAACTTCCCATAAAAAGGA
>NZ_LIRE01000579.1 GCF_001402795.1 Pseudanabaena sp. 'Roaring Creek' | reverse complement strand
AGGTTGGGAGACCAAGACAAATCACCTAGCCATTTTGTATTTGGAGGAGGAGGAGGGGGAACCCATTGCCAAATTTCGACAAATAGCCCTTGATGATAGTAAACAGGCTTAAATCTGAGGTAGTAGCTACCGAGATCGGTCTGCATCTCAAAAGCAGTCTGTTCGCCGAATCCAACAAAGCGATTAACCCCCTTCACCCCACCTGAGAACTCTTGCCAGAGATCGCCCGACTTGCGCCATTTACGACGCTTCAGATCGGTGACCTTAATCGCTACGTGAGTCGATGAGAGCAGGGAAGGAATAAGAATGGCATCAACGCGCCCAACTCCGATATTAAAGCTAGACACGTTGACCCAACTCATTCCGTTTCCTCCCATTCCTCATCAAATTCATCGTATTCACCGCCCAAGGCATACTCGATCGCCTCATCAAAAGAGACAGTTTCGAGAACGCCCGATCCTGCTCGTGCAACCACGCACTGAGAGCCATCGAAATCCACAGGCAAGGAGCCATTAAGGATTTCGTGAAAGCCCTTGTCGCTAGGAACCATAATGAGGCGATCTTGCATCATACGACAGTAGCCCAATCAGCAGCAGTGAACAGACCCGAATAACGGCTAAATTCCGCAGGGAGAGAGTTGTCATTGCTTGGGTCGTAAAAGGTCTCAGAAGAGATGGAATTATCTCCTTGAGTTGTTACCGATTTTGCTCTAGGGGGCTTAGGGAAAGAAGCTC
>NZ_LIRE01000578.1 GCF_001402795.1 Pseudanabaena sp. 'Roaring Creek' | reverse complement strand
GTCCTGATACAGTTGGCGGCAGTTATAGATCTTGAGTGGCGGCGTGAAGCGTTGCCAATTATTGCTTTTAGGTTTGTTTAAGCAGTTGTTACGACTTGCTTGCGTAAGGAATTTAAGCGACGATTAGCAGTTTCATTTTTGGTATCCAGTACCAAGACTTGCTCGTACATTTCGATCGCTTGAGGCAGTAACTTTTTCTTTTCGTAGGCATGACCGAGATTGTTAATTGCCGTTACATAGCCTTCTTGCAGGGCGATCGCTTCTTTATAGTTTTTGATGGCAAGATCGTACTGCTCTTGAGAAAAGTAGGAAAATCCAAGGGCGTTATAAACTTCGGGGATATTATCTCCACCTTCTTTCAGAGCCTTGTTAAATAGGGTAATAGCCTGAGCGTAGAGCTTTTTCCGCAAATAGACACTACCGAGCTGATAATAGTCCTCAGGGCTACCTTTTTCCTTTTGGAGCTTGGGCTGGAGGTCAGAGATGACATTTTCTAAGCTCCGCGCTTTCAAAATCTGGCGGATAACTAACCAGCTAACCCCAGCTAGCAGCACAACTAATGCCCCAAGGTATGCGATCGCTAATGTACTATCCATAAATATTTACTAATTTCAATCATTTTTTTAACAGAGTTTTTCTATCATTGCACTCTAGCAATTTGTTTAGGGAGTTTAAAAAGTAATTTTTAACAAAGATCGTTGATTATTTTGTGAGCTAATACCAATTCCCGAAAGTGTGACAACAGGTTTGTGAATTGAAAACCAGACTCAGCAAGGGTTTCCAAAGCTCAAAATGGCTATGCCATTTTGAGCTTTGGTATAATTAGCTTGGTGCAATTAAGATGATGAGATTGGTTCGACCAATTGCAAAAAACTTAACTTTTAGTGTAAGATAGTGAATCGTGAAATTGTTTGGGCTAGTAGCTCAGTTGTATAGAGCAATCGCCTTCTAAGCGATCGGTCGTGGGTTAGAGTCCCCCCTAGCCTGTTTTGTTTATATCCGAAGGTAGCCTTCATCAAATGAAGGCTATCTTCGGTACTTGTATAGCTGTCGCCAAGTG
>NZ_LIRE01000577.1 GCF_001402795.1 Pseudanabaena sp. 'Roaring Creek' | reverse complement strand
CTTTGGGGCTTTATGTCCTGATACAGTTGGCGGCAGCTATATATCCTCATGGGATAAACAGATATAGGGACACTAAGCGTCCCTATATCTGTTTTGGGTAAGATAATTATATTTAGTGGACAGACTATGCGATATCGTCGTTTTGGCAAAACTGAAATGCTCCTATCGGTATTTTCCTTGGGAGCAATGCGCTATTTGGAATCGGCAGAGAATGCCCATAAAACCATTTTGCGGGCTTTAGAAGTGGGGATCAATCATATTGAAACAGCCCAAGGCTACGGTAAAAGCGAAGAATTCATTGGCAAAGCGATGCAAAATGGATTGAAGGCAAGGCGCGATCGCTTTTACCTAACTACCAAAATATCGCCAACTAAGGATGCTGACTCCATGCGTCGCCAGATCGAGCAGTCCTTAAAAAGAATGAACGTGGACTATATCGATAACTTTGATATTCATGGAATTAATCTATACGAACATCTCGAATTAGTAAAAAATCCTCAAGGCTGTATGAAAGCGGTCAGAGAAGCGATCGATCAAAAGATAATCGGTCATGTAGGATTTTCTACCCATGCGCCCCTTGAGGTTATTCTCGACACAATTGAGACGGATTTATTTGAGTCGGTCAATTTACATTATTACTACTTCAATCAGCGCAATGCTCCTGCGGTACAGCTTGCCCATGAAAAAGATATGGGCGTATTTATCATCTCGCCATCCGATAAAGGAGGAATGCTCTATAATCCTTCCGAAGAATTAACGGGGGTTAGTTATCCCTTTACGGCTTTATATATGGGCGATCGCTTTCTGCTCAGCGATCCGCGCGTTCATACTCTCAGCCTCGGTGCTGCTAACCCTGCCGAAATTGATTCCCATCAAGATGCATGGGATCACGATGAACCAATGTCAGAGTTAGAGCAAGCCGTACTCGATTGCATGAATCGTCGCTATAGCTTCTTAGAAAACGATCTCTGTTCCCAATGCTATAAATGTTTGCCCTGTCCTGAAGGGATTAATATTCCTGAGGTTTTAAGGCTAAGGAATTTAGCGATCGGCTTTGATATGGTGGAATTTGGCAAGTATCGTTACAAAATGTTTGAAAATGCGGGACATTGGTTTCCAGGGAATAAAGCAATTCGCTGTACAGATTGCGGTGATTGCTTGCCGCGTTGCCCAGAGAATTTAGATATTCCGAGACTGTTACGCGACACCCACGATCGCTTAAGCGGACAGGAAGGAAAACGCCTTTGGGAATAGATTGTAACCAATTAATATAGCTGCCGTCAGCCATATTATGAAAAATCAAAACCCAAAAGAGAAATGCGGCGCGAAGCGCCGCATTTCTCTTTTGGGTTTTACACTTAGCAGCAGCTACTCCCTTCCCGCTATAAAATTAGACATTAAAAACCAAGAATTAGCGTTGCGGCGCGAAGCGCCGCAATGTCTAATTCTTCACTAGGAAGGGAGTATAGGTGAGAAATCTCTGAGGGGCTGGGATTCTTAACCGTTAATTTTTTGGTATCCTAGATATCTATTTAGATCGAATTAGATCGAAGAGGTTGGGGCGCAAGCGCCCCAACCTCTTCTCAGCAAATTGTATAATACCCAGACTAAACCTATGGCATCTAGCTATTCTTTCGATATTGTTAGCGATTTCGATCATCAAGAACTGGTCAATGCGATCGATCAAACTCGCCGTGAAATTGTCAGTCGTTATGACTTAAAAAACACAAAAACCGAAGTGGAGCTTGAAAAAGAATTAATAACCATTAACACTAACAGTGAAATGACCCTCACGGCTGTAGTTGATGTGATGCAGTCTAAGGCAATTAAGCGAGGATTATCCTTAAAAATCTTTGACTATGGAGAAATTGAATCGGCAAGCGGAAATCGCGTAGTTCAGAAAATTAATCTTAAAAAAGGAATCGAGCAGGAGCAAGCAAAAAAACTTTCTAAGCTTATTCGCGATAGCTTTCCTAAATGTCAAGCTTCAATTCAAGGTGATGCGCTGCGGGTTACTTCTAAATCAAAAGATGAACTTCAAGAAATCATTCAACTTGTAAAAGCAGAGGATTTCCCCCTCGCTTTACAGTTTACGAACTATCGCTAATTGCGGTTTAAAAAAGAAGGACGTTATGCGCCCTTCTTTTTCTTGTGGGCAGTTTAGGAAGCTTTAGACATTTGCTCTAAAATTCTCTGCACAATTTCAAAGCCAGTTAAGGTCTGCCAGACAAAAACACCAAGGAGCAAGACGTTTACGGAAATATGCGTAATTCTTGCCCAGTCCTTACCCTTTTGGAGTAAGGGGGCGAATGCTGTTGATATAGCTGCCAAAAAGACTAGACCCAAACCTGCAATGAGATGAGCGCCAACAAATAGCTTGCCATTGTTACTATAGGTCACAGCCATACCGCCGATCGCTCCTGCCACCATCAATACTAAAAATATCGATCCGAGGTTATGGTGGAGAAGATTGTAGCGTTTGGAGATTAGCGCCTTTTTTTCTTCACCTTCAGTACTGCGGATTCTACGGTATTGCCAGCCAGTGTAACCCGCATAGATTGCTAAAAACAGGGTTAAAAGCATCAGGAGTGGATGAGCAAAAGTCACCACGGTTTTCAATGGTTCGGTGATTGCGATCGTCATAAAATTTGGTGAGGTATCTATTAGAACGAGACTTATGAAGATTTCGCAGCAAATCTTTGCGAATCTTTAATAATTTTAATATGATTGTCCCCATTTAGTAAAAGTGCTGCTTCGTAAAGGATTTAGGCGATCGCTTCCCAGTTAGCAAAAGTTGCGGCTTGCCCCCACAATTTATTGTTTTTGTCCACCACGTTCCAGATAATTGCCCGATCGATATAAAAGCGATCGCCATTACTCGCAATCCTGATGCCGCGATAGTTGCTAATGTAGCCCTGCGATTTTGCCTGTGCTAATAGTTGTTCTCTTTCACTGCGTTCTATTGGTTCGGCTGTGTAGCGTGATGGCGTTGAGGTTAGGGTTTGCCAATCCATTTTCCAGAGATCGAGGGCTTTTTGATTTCCATAGTTTAGAATTGGATCGGCTTGCGTGCCGTGGGAAACAACCACAAAATTAGCATTAAATAATGAATTCGCAATTTCCAATGGCGATTGGCGATCGGCAATGGGGATGAGGTCGTTACCTGTCCAATGATGAAAGCTATAAAGCAATAATTGGATATGTGCTAATAGTTCTGTTTGTAACCAAGGTTCCGATTTATTTATACTCATAATTTGTCTGCCAAGCGATCGCTACCGCTATAATACCAATTCACGAAAGTGTGACAACACTTTTGTGAATTATAGCTATCGCCAAATGTACTAGGACATAAACCCCAAGAATTGACGGGCGGCGCTTCGCGCCGCCCGTCAATTCTTGGGGTTTGATTTGTCCTAATTCAAGTGACTGTAGCTATAAAAACCAAACCCAGCAAGGGTTTTCAAAGCTCGAAATGGCTATGCCATTTTGAGCTTTGGTATAATATCGCCTACGCTTGA
>NZ_LIRE01000055.1 GCF_001402795.1 Pseudanabaena sp. 'Roaring Creek' | reverse complement strand
TACTCCCTTCCCAGTGAAAAATTAGACGTTGCGGCGCTTCGCGCCGCAACGCTAATTCTTGGTTTTTAATGTCTAATTTTATAGCGGGAAGGGAGTAACGTCATTTAGCCTTAAATGGGGATAAAACTAAAATTGGTGTGGCGATCGCAAGCTCTTGTGTTAACATCTGACGCTTAAAAGGACACTGATCAAGAGTGTCAACAGGGTGTAGTGAGGTGATTAAAGATGTTGGCAGCAAAAAACATATCAAGAGATAGGGCTAAAACTTTTTTATTGGCAATAACTGTTAGTTTTGTAAGCAATTTAGCAAGTTTATATACATCGACCTGTGGCTTAGTTAATCCTCTTGAGGCGATTAATCTTGGCAATCCTCAGACGGTCTCATCAATAAATACATCAACAGGCTTTTACCTTGCCCGCAATCCCTCATCAAATCTAGATGGCAGGATTAGCTCGACCCTAGTTGATAATCAGGGCAGGTTATGGATCGGTACTTGGCAAGGATTGAGGCAAATTGATTCACGCTCTGGAACGGCGATCGCTTCTATATCCCTCCCAAACTCAACTGTTACGGCATTGTTAGAAGACAATCGCGGTTATTTTTGGGTGGGGACGACGGCGGGGCTATATCAAATTGAACCCAGCTCTGGCAAGATTGAAAATATTGCCATCCAGCTATCTTCAAGTCGGATTCTCAGTTTAGCAATGGATCGGGCAGGATTCATTTGGGTAGGAACCGATCAAGGCATGACTCGCATTAGTCCCTATAATTCCGAAACCTATGCCCGTTTGCCCGACATTCCTGGAACGGCTGCTAATGTTATGCAGATCGATAATTCAGGCAATATTTGGGTGGGGACGTTAAATGGTTTGTTTAAGATTAATCCTAGTACGGCTAAAATCACCGCTAGAATTCCCTATGTATCGGGTCAAATTGTCCAAGCTCTAACCATCGACCCCTCGGGGAAAATTTGGGCGGGAACACCGCGCAATGTATACGAAATCAATCCAAGCAGCAATAAGGCGATCGCCCGTATCAATTCGGTGACAGGACGCGATATTGTCGCCCTCGCCAGTAATAAAAATGGTGAACTGTGGATTGGTATGCGTGATGGTTTGGTTCTTGCTAATACCTACAATGGAGAAATTACGACATCTGTGTATAATCTGCCCAGTAGCTCGGTGGTTAATTTGCTCATCAACAATCAACAGGTATTGATCGGTACTGAAGAAGGATTAGGCAAGATTAACGCTAAGCTCAAACCATCGGAGATCCCAAATGCTACGGCAACCTTAATTTATAAAATGAAATGAATAGCTAGACGCGATTAAATTCATATAAATACGGCGGTCGCATGGCTGTTGACAAATGTAAAACTCAAGAAATGGCGGCGCGCAGTGCCGCCATTTCTTGATCGAAGCCTGTAGAGTTTGTTACACTAATTCACAAAAGTGTTGTCACACTTTTGTGAATTAAAAACCAAACCCAGTAAGGTATAGATAATTCAAATAAAAACTACAGCTTCGACTTCGCTCAGCTAGCTTACACCGAGGGCTGAGCGAAGTCGAAGCCCGTCTACAAGTTATTTAAAACAACTATA
>NZ_LIRE01000576.1 GCF_001402795.1 Pseudanabaena sp. 'Roaring Creek' | reverse complement strand
ACTGGTTTAACTCGTGCGCGAAAGCTTGCCATTATTGTCGGTGAGTCGAAGGCGATCGGGTTGGCGGTCAAACAGGTCAGCGATCGGCAGAGATATACTTATCTAGCCAAACGTTTAGCAAAGTTTGCGGATTCTTAATCCTAAGTTATGCTGCTATGTAGAAAATTGAGCTCAGCTAATTTTCTTGTCTGATGAATCCTATTTGCTTTTCAACAAGTCAGAAACATTGCCGATTCATTGCACTGAGATGAATCACTTCGCTGCAACAGGAAGGGGTATCAAATTCTTTTTTACTAGAATATACTCACACCGCAGAGGGGTGGGATATTTCCCCTCTTAGTTGAATAAATCCCAGATTCTGCCCAAGTTGATGCCCCTGTGAAGAAAGTGCAAACTCGATAAATAATTTGACAACAGGACTAGGATGAGAAGTTGCCGCGATTTCCACTGAACCATTAATCAAATTGGCATTGCTGATTTAGGTATGAATCAATTATTCCTAAAAGTTTTGGAATCAGATTTAGGTTAATCCATAATTTCTGAAATTTACTTAATTCATACTTTCATTCAGCAACATCAAATTTCCATTCCTTGGCATTTCATATCTCTAGAATTAGAGAGAGACGACAACTTTGATAGCTGACACCCCTTTTTTTTGAAGGTCAAGCCCAGCTTGTATATACTCAAGACCAGTTCCTACGACAAAGGGATTCGGGGCAGCGACGAATTTGCCCTCTTCGAGCGCTTTCGGCAAGAAATCTTCGTAAATGACTCGGCTGACTTCGTTGTTCATTAGAGAACTGCCGAAAATGGATTTTGTGCGGATGCGTCTTATGCGAGACTTGACTAGCATCGAAATACCGAACCATAAAATCTTAGGAAGTTGCAAAAGAAAATGGAGGCGGATATTAGAACCCTTAGTCAACTTCTGAAAAGATATAGGAAAAGTAGCCATGGAGACGAATTTGTTGCCATTGCAGGCATGGACGATGTCTAAGCAGGCTTCAGCCGATCCACTTCCTATGGCGAGTGCGCCAGCGATCGTCTTACCTTTGAAAGCCTGAATAACGTCTTTGACGACAGTCTTACTGTTGTAGTCGAATACCTGACTTGCACCTAGCTTTTTGACATAATCAAAATTCCTTGGCGATGACGTTGTGATGACCTCGTAACCAGCAGCGATCGCAAGCTGAATGGCATTGCTCCCGACGCTCGTCGAGCCTCCCCAAACGAGTAGCGTATTACCTGTTGGTTTTGCGAGCAGGGAAGGATACTCCAGTGCTAGATGGTCTTTTTGGAATAGACCGCATGCTGCGGTCGATAGCCCCAAAGGGAGAACGACAGCGCTTTCGTAGGACATATTGCTGGGAATCGGCGCTGCCATATTTTCGAGAACAACTGTGTATTTTTGAAAAGCCCCTTCCGCCGAACTGTTACGATTTGGGTCGGTTCCAACGGCATGACCGAGAACCCGCTGACCTACTTTGAAGCGGGAGACATTTTTCCCAACTTCAACGACCTCACCTGCGAGATCCGAGCCGAGGATGAATGGGTACTTTATCCAAGAGAAAATTAGTTCGCCAGCCCTCTGCGTTATCCAATCAATTGGATTGATTGATACTGCGTGGTTCTTGATAACAATCTCGTTCTCCCTTGCGGGCGTATATGGCGCGGATTCTACCTCAATGTCGGCACGATTCGTTAATAGCCATGCGGCAGTATTAGAGGGCATTAAGAGTCATCCTATATTTTCGAGAGTAACTTCATATTGGAATTAGCTGAATTCTCGCCACGATGCAGCAGCGATCGAACAGCAGTACATTCAGGCAATCATTGTAGGAGATTGACGAAAGACGGTCTATGCTTTATCGTCCCTATAATCTTTGCAATCGTCCGAAATACTATGGATCCGCTCTCAGATGTGTTGTCGCTGCTGAAGCCCCGCAGCTATATGTTCCGTGGTCTTGATGCTGGAGGAGATTGGTCGATCCATTTCCCTCCCCACGAAGGCATAAATTGTTATTCAGTGGTGACTGGGCATTGCTGGCTGAGAGTCGATGGCTTTTCCGAGACGGTGTGTATCAAGTCTGGGGATTGCATCCTGCTGCCGAGAGGACAGTCTTTCGTCTTAGCCAGCGACACGACGGTAAAACCTATGGATGCGATCACGTTTTTTTCTGGCGAACGGGAGGGTGGCATCGCGACCTACAACGGCGGTGGGGATGTCTTTGGAATCGGCGGTTACTTCGACTTTGCTGGTAAACATGCTAACGTGTTGCTGAGCGTGCTACCGGCTGTCGTGCATATCCGCAAGGAATCTGACAAGGCGGTGTTACGTTGGTCTATGGAGTTGATGATGGATGAGCTGCGAGAGCCTAAGCCAGGAGGTTTTCTAGTCGCTCAGCACCTCGCTCACTTGATGTTAGTGCAGGCGCTACGACTTTACCTCGAAGAAGGGTCTAGTGATGGTGTCGGATGGCTTTTCGCACTTGCGGACAAACAGATGAGTGCTGCCATCAATGCCATACATGACGATCCTGCGCATCGATGGACTCTACAGGCACTTGCAAAACTTGCCAACATGTCGAGATCGACCTTCGCCCAGAAATTCAAAGAAACGGTTGGGGCATCGCCCATCGAATATCTGACGCGTTGGCGAATGCTCCTTGCTGGGGATAAGCTGACGAATTCCAACGATCCGATTGCCATCATCGCCCTCTCGCTCGGCTACGAATCAGAAAGCGCCTTCAGCACTGCCTTCAAGAGAGTTATGGGCTGTTCGCCAAGGCGATATAACCATGTCAAGAATGTGGCTTCCCCTTCACTTAAAGAGGAAGTAAATTTTTTGCAGACAACTTGAGAAATCAAGAATTTGTGAAATTCCCGTCACTGTACCTTACTTTTCACGTCATCCCTGAAATGCTTTCTAGACAAGAGTTTCAGGATTAACTATATTTGCAATAAGTATTACTTAATGACAATATACAACGCTAGAATAAGGCTTGTGGCGGTAGGAATATTTGCGGTTATGCTGAAACAGCAAGATAACGGGAAAAGTAAATCACTGTACGATTACTTTGGTATATCTGGTATAACTCATACAATTTTGGCTTGTGAGTCAATACTTGGTTGCTGTGCTTGAGATCGATGCTGCCAAGCCTGCTCAAATTGTTGGATATCAAATTCGCTCAAATTGGCAAATTCAATTTCTTGTCCCTTAACCTGCAAGATGATCTGGCGATCGCCTCGTAAATTCTCAACTATGAGAATATCTCCGCTTCGTTGAATACCATAAGAATTCTTGTCCACTTCTCCAAATCTATCAGCCCCTAGCTCATTGAGCAGTTGATGACAGATCGCGGCAACCATCTGAGCGGGAGCATTTCGGCTCTGTTCTGGGTTAATGGGGATTTCTGATTTAGCAGTATCTTCAGATTGACTTGATTTAGGTAATTTAAGCGATCGCTGTTTTTCTAACTCAATCACAAGCTCGTTTAACAAACTATCTGCCAGACACAGCTCATCTTGATAAAGCGACTCTATAGGCTGACTTGCTAACTTTCGATCAGCACTTTGCATCTCTAAAATAATCGAGCGATCGCGCGCTGGATCGTAACTGACCTGTAAATATTTCTGAAGCCCTCCCCAGCTAGAGCAAGCTATAACCACTAATTTTGTGGACGTAGACCATGACTTTTGCCAGTCCATAGATAAAGGACATGGGCGCTTAGAAATTCGACGTTGTTGGACTTTATCTAACTTGGATTACCTGACCCAACTGCCTTTATGGACTGGTTTACAGACTATTGCCCTAGTAGGCAGTCAAGTAATTATTGACGGGTAGAGGCGAAGCAATTTAATGCGAGCATCAGCAGTAGTAAATTGCCAATTGACTTTACAAGAGAGAGAATTCCTGCGATTTTCCCAAGCCGAGACTTCCTGAATCAAAAGCTGTTTATCAGGAATACGACGGTCGAGAC
>NZ_LIRE01000575.1 GCF_001402795.1 Pseudanabaena sp. 'Roaring Creek' | reverse complement strand
ATCCATAACGTATTCCCCTTCAGATTTTAAGTACCTCAGCATAATTAAAATCCAGACCTAAAACCTGCGGCGCACGCGCAGCGTGCGCCGCAGGTTTTAGGGTTTTATATTTAATTAAGCCCCCTTATAAACAAAATTAGGCGATCGCCACTTCTTACAATTAAGCAAAAAACTCTATGGAAATACTAGCAGTGCCGACAGAGGTTTGCACTCTTCATCCTGAAAACACCTTGGGAAAAATATATTTAGATTGGATGCCCCAACCTGGTGACTATATCGACCTAGAAGGCAAAACCTATAGGATTTTAGAGCGCCGCCATCGATATCAGTTTCGTAGAGGAAAATATAACTTGTTTAGAGTTGTGGTATATGTGCAGCCAGCTCCAGAAAATTTGGATAGAAGTTTGATCGATGGTCGTTGGATTATTGGCGATGCAAATTGTCACTATAATGCCCTTTCAGAATTGATTCGCTGTGCGGTTAATCCAAATGGTCCATGTGCAGGATGTCGCTTTTGGGAAGTTAGATAACTCACCTTACGCAGAAGTCTAAAAAGGTTTCAGGGATTGCCATTCCAAGTAAGATTGCTGCAAAGCCTTAATATACAATTTGGATTTGAGAGCAAAATGATTGAGCTTAGAATTGAGTTTAAGAACCTCCAATTTCACATATCCCCACAAAGATGCAAAGAAGT
>NZ_LIRE01000574.1 GCF_001402795.1 Pseudanabaena sp. 'Roaring Creek' | reverse complement strand
TGAGGTACTTATTGATGGGTTTTGATAGGGAGTTAGGCAAAGCCAAATCCCTAAAAAATAAACATGCTAGAGAATGATACGATGTTCAATTGGCTTAATTTTATCTCCTCATATGCAACCCCGCCACATCGCCCGCGAACTCGCACTTTTTAGCATCAACCAATTACCTAGCCAATCCCAAAAGCTAGAAACTAAGACCCTTGATGACATTGTTACCGCTGTCGTCCGATCGCTGCAGGATGAAACCAAAGAATTATTACAAACCGCCAGCGCTGAGTTACAACGTAGTCAAGAGCGGATTACTTCTAGTGAAAACCGTACTAGCGATATCCGCCAAGATATTCAAGCGGTTGAAGGGATGGTACGAGAAGCGATCGAACTAACCAAAAATGCAATTAATAATATTGGGGCAGCTCTGGAATTTCCCGTCACCTTGGTATTGGCGCAACGGACTGAAGTACGCAATTATACGATCGATATTCTCAAGACGGTCAATGGCAAGCGATCGCAAATTGATGAAATTATTAGTAGTGCTTTAGTAAACTGGCAGATCGAGCGGCTAGCACAGGTAGACAAAGATATTTTGCGGATTGCCACGGCGGAAATGATGTTTATGAGCGTGGCTAGTAAAATTGCGATTGATGAGGCGGTAGAGCTAGCTAAACGCTATAGCAGTGAGGATGGTTATCGGTTTATTAATGGCGTTTTGCGTCGCATTGATGATCAAATTAAAGAATTACGCAATTCTAAATAACTAAAGCTAGAATTAAAACCTGTAGCGCACGCGCAGCGCGCGCTACAGGTTTTAATTCTAGCTTTTAATCTTGACTTAGGACAAATCAAACCCCAAGAATTGATTGGCGGCGCGAAGCGTCGCCAATCAATTCTTGGAGGACAGCTATATAAGATTCCTCAAGAGCTTCCTCAAGTCCCCCCGCAGTAAATATGGTAGGAAATTGGATGACTTATCATCAGCTAGCTAGATTGACGATCGCGATCGCCGTATTTATCAATATTCCTAAGGCAGTAAATGCCGAAACCTATATTAATAATCGGACTTGCCCTGCGGATTTTCCGAGCTTGAGCAAGGCTTTGGCAAAGGATTTGCCCGATTATCTCAATCGCGTTTATAGTCGGTTGCGGATTAATCGGGAGGTAATGACCGTAAGTCAACCAGAACTAGAGCCTTTGCCCCTAGCGCCCGATCAAGATCGCGATCGCCTGCCCCAACAGGTATTTCTCTCTATGCTAGAACGACAAACAGGCAGGTCGGAAACATCGCAACGGGCTTACTGGTTGTTTGTTGTGCCTACTGCCCATGGTTGGCGGTTGGCGATGGCATTTATGCGGGTCGGTCAAACTCCACCCGTAGATGTTAGCGACGCAGCGATCGCCGATGCTACCAATAAATGGTTTCGCGACTATTGCGATCCTCGCTATAAACTCTAGGATGGCGTTAGGATAATAAATATCGTCTTAGCTGCTTCTTAGTCGATATTTATTATTTGTGACATACCCGACACTCATTTTTTTCTGTAAACAAAAAAATAGAGTATGGGCTTCCTCTTTCACTGGGAGAGCCTTGTTAGAGCCATCTCTAATCTGGACTTATCCTCCCTCCGCAGGTTTTACTCACTCCATAGTGGTACTAACTGGCAAGATAGTTTCCTATCTTCGAGGCAGACTCCCTGTGTCCCAAGGAGTAGAG
>NZ_LIRE01000573.1 GCF_001402795.1 Pseudanabaena sp. 'Roaring Creek' | reverse complement strand
AGCTATAGAAGAGCGAACAGACCGACTAGCGACTTGCTATTCATTGCGAGACTTTTTTATCCGCAAGAGCCTTAGCGATCGGTTCGCTAAAATTCGAGAACAACAAATGGTTTAGGATTGATATATAAATATTTTAATTTTTGTAATTTATAATAAGCAGCTTGTCCTATGATCGCAACTAGCGAAATCTCGCCCATAGCCACTCTGTCGATGCAAATTAGCGCGGTATTGGTCTGGCTCGGCTTAGTATTTCTGGCTTCAAATATCTTGCACCGCTTCAAACAAGATCCAGAGTTAGTTCGCAAAGTTGTCCATATTGGCACGGGTAATGTCTTACCGATCGCTTGGTGGCTGCATTTTCCCACATGGTTATGCGTGAGTGCGGGAGTGACCTTTAGCGCGATCGCTCTAGCCTCTCACTACATCAGTGTTTTGCCTATGCTCAACGATGTGGGACGCAAAACCTACGGGATATTTTACTACGCTCTCAGTATTACGATTTTAGTAGCGCTACTGTGGGATAGATTTCCTGAATATGCGGTAGTCGGTGTGATGGTGATGTCTTGGGGCGATGGCATGGCAGCACTCATTGGCAAACGCTTTGGCAAACATACTTTTGTCCATATGGGCAATAAGCGCAGTCTGGAAGGCTCCTTCGCGATGTTTGTCACCAGCTCGATTGTGATGGTGATTATTTTGGTGCTAGCTAAGGGCTTTCGCCTTCGCGATCTTGGGGTTGTCATTCCTGTAGCGGCGATCGCCGCCATTCTCGAAGCCTTTTCTCCAGGGGGAACTGATAATATTTCCGTTCCCCTTTCTTCTGCTTTTTTGAGCTATCTGCTGGAATCAACACTCTAAATTTATACCGAAGGGTTTTCCAAGCCGAAAATGGCTACGCCATTTTTAGCTTGGAAAACCCTAAAACCTATGGCGCACGCTGCGCCGCAGGTTTTAGGGTTTTATATCTAATTGCACCTAGCTATTTAATACCAATTCCCAAAATGGCGTTGCCATTTTGGGAATCTTAAAACCCAGTAATACCAAAGCTCAAAATGGCTACGCCATTTTGAGCTTTGGTATTACTGGGTTTGGGTTTCAAGTCACCAAAGTGTTGTCACACTTTCGTGACTTGGTATAAGGTTTTGAAAAACTAAAAATGGCAACGCCATTTTTAGTTTTGGTATTACTTATGAATGGAGATAGCGATAGTAATACCAGAGGAGATGGGCAACAACGCCACGGTAAGGAGTTAGAGGAGTAACTAAAGCGATCAGTTCCTTTGCCGTCGGTCGAATGCTGAGGTTCTTTAATTTTTGATAGGCGACTTGGAGCGCTAGATCGTTGGCTGGCAGGATGTCTAGGCGCTGAAGGCAGAATAGTAAAAATATCTCTACCGTCCATTTGCCGATGCCTTTAATCTGGAGGAGTTGGGTGGCGATCGCTTCATCTGGCAGTTTGGCAAAAGATTCTAGATCGATCTTTCCTTCCAGAATTGCCATTGCTAGGGCTTGGCAGCAAGCAACCTTGGCACGGCTTAACCCGACTTTTCGTAATTCCTCTTCGGCACAGGTGGCAATAGGTGAGGGCAAAATCTCTAATGACTCGCTGAGTCGCAAAAAGATAGCATCGGCAGCTTTGGTGGAGAGCTGTTGTCCGACGATGATGCGAACGAGGGAGGCAAAGGTGGGTTCGTAACTTCTTATTTCTAAGCTGCCAGCGATGGTTTCGATCTGCTGAAAATCGGGATCGAGTAGATAGAGTTGGGCGATCGCCTTGCGGAAATCTCGATTGGGTTTGGTTAGTTCCACTGTTTTTCCAGTTCCAATAGTGCTTGCTTTCGGGCGACTCCCCATCGATAGCCACTGAGCGAACCGTTACTCCCCACGACGCGGTGGCAGGGAATGGCGATCGCTATTTTATTCGCTGCACAAGCCGAAGCAACGGCGCGAACTGCCTTGGGTTTCCCCATCTGGTTGGCAACCTGCTGATAACTGAGGGTGCTGCCTAGGGGAATAGACTGTAATACTTGCCATACCTGTTGTTGAAAGGCTGTACCCTGAATGTCTAAGGGCAAATTTATGCTGCGCTGTGGCATGGCGATCGCTGCTACGACATCGGCTACCCATGCTTGGAAGGTGAGATTATCGTTACAAAATTGGGCTTGGGGAAACTGCCGATGGATTTCGCTAAACAGTTCATCGGGGTTATCGCCGAGGGCGATCGCACAAACTCCTAGTTCGGTTGCGGCAACTATGACCCATCCTAACTTGGTATTTTCTATCGCCAAGCGGATTTCCTGATTTTGCGCTCCTTGTTTGTATTCCTTGGGTTTCATTCCTAATATATGGGGGGCTTCAGTATAAAAGCTACTGCTAGATTCATAACCTACTGCATAGAGGGTATTGGTAATCGAACAATCTTGGGGTAGGCGATCGCGTAAACGTTTTGCGCGATCGCCTTTGGCATAGTCTTTAGGCGTGACTCCGACAATCTGCTTGAATACCCGTTGAAAATGATAGGGGCTTAAGCCTGCCATCTGCGCCAATTCATTTAAAGAGAGCATTTCCGCAGAGGCTTCGATGGTTTTGCAGATCTTGGCGATTAGTTGCTCGCGTTCTGTTTGTGGCGAGTCGGTATGAGGCTGACAGCGTTTGCAGGGGCGAAAGCCTGCGGCTTCAGCTTCGTTAGTGGTGGCGAAAAACTGGATGTTGTTGGGTTTTGGTATGCGGGATTTGCATTGTGGTCGGCAATAGATACCTGTCGTTTTCACGGCATAAAAGTTGGCTCCTTCTGCTGGCGGATTGCTGGCAATTATTGCCTCCCATCGTCGATCGCTAGCAGTAAATTGCGTCATGGCGAAATACCTCGTAACTACTTCGTGACTACTTTGATATCCTGATATCCTATGTCACCAGACTTGAGGGTGAATATCTAATTCTTGCGATCTAATTCTTGTCTAAGCTAAAGAGAGCGTATGCCCGCTACGCGGGCATACGCTCTCTTTAGCTACTTAATTTGCTGAGGGCGAGCCGAGAATGGCGCGAACCAGTACGGCGAAGGCGAGGATAATCCCAACGGTAGGATTATTAATAATTGCGGGGATGTTGTCGGTGGTTGTTGGCGATGGCGTGGAGGCGATCGCTTGAGTCGTGACTTGCTTTTGAGCTTGTGGCTGAATTTGTGGCTGAGTTTGGGTTTGAGTTTGGACTGGCATAATTTTTTGCTCTGAATTAAACTATGCAATCACTATGAAATATGGCTGCTTGACTGACTTTGCGTGATTTGCGTGACTTGCGTGTTTTGGTGGCTTCGTTGACGGGCTTCGACACTTCGACAAGCTCAGTGCATCGCTTCGCTCAGCCCTCGATCGCTCCGTTGGGTGAGCGGAGCCGAACCCAGATTTTGCGTGACTTTAAAAAATGCCAAAATAGTTTTTAGATGGTTGAGGTTTAGCAATGTCAAGATCGCTACGGGCTTCTGAGGCGGGTATCAAGCAGATTAAATTGGCGATGAAACAGGGTGGTTTCACGCAAAAAGCGCTTGCTGAGGCTCTGGGAATTTCGCGATCAACGATTACGGTTTTATTTAGGGGAGAGGCGATCGCGCGATCAAATTTTGAGGAGTTGTGCAAATTTTTAGAACTGGATTGGCGCGATATAAGGGGTGAAGAAACGGGAAAGCCTTTAATGATAGCTGAGGCAAATGATGAGATGGCAACTGTTAAACAGTTGGGAGCCGATCGCCTGACTGCTGGCGGTGATATTACCGTAACGATCAATCAAATAGTTGGTAATTCGGATAAATCGGCTGAAGCCAAAGATATACCGAAGTTGAGTATTGAGGATTTGGTGAAATTGGCGCGGGAGAGATGCGCGGATGATATTCGTGATCGCTGTGGGACGATGCGGGTGTTGGATATGACGCAACCTGTCGATTTGGATCGGATTTATACCGATGTGAATATCATTAAGGATGTGATTGGGCGGCGGCGGATTGGTTATGACGAAGTGATGGAGGTATATACCCGTGAGCATTTCGATCGCTTTTTAGTGGGGACGATTCAAAAACGGGTGAAGGGAATTAAGGCGGTAGATAAAATTCAAAAGCTGGTGGTGTTGGGTAAACCAGGGGCAGGGAAAACCACGTTTATGAAATATTTGGCGATGTCTTGCCTTGCGGGTAGGTTTCATGGGGAACTTGTGCCGATTTTTGTGACGCTGAAGGCTTATGCGGAGGAGAGGGGACAGCCATCGCTAGAGAATTATATTTTGACGGAATTTGCTAAGCGTAAGGTATCGCAGGATGAGGCAAAACAGTTGCTAGATAGCGGTAAAGCGTTAATCCTGTTGGATGGATTGGATGAGGTGAAGAAGGAAGATGATGATCGTGTTAAGCAGGATATTGATCGCTTATCGAGGGATTGGCTAAAAAATCGATTTGCGATTACCTGTCGAATTGCAGCAAGGGAATATCAGTTTGAGAAGTTTACGGAAGTCGAGGTTGCAGATTTTGATGATGGGCAGATTGAAACCTTTGTGAATAATTGGTTTCGGGAAAGGGACGAGTCAAAGGCAGCACGGCTGTTAGAGAGGTTAGAAGATAACGAACCTGTCAAGGAATTGGCAAAAAATCCTTTGTTACTGACGCTTTTATGTTTGGTATTTGGAGAGCGTAACGACTTCCCACCGAAGCGATCGGAACTGTATAAGGAAGGTTTGGAAGTATTGATGAAAAAGTGGGATGCGAAGCGGAATATTGAACGGGAGATGATTTATAAGCATCTGTCACCACAGAATAAGGAGGATATGCTGGGACAGATTGCCTTTAATACCTTTGAGAAGGGTGAATATTTCTTTCGGCAAGAGGATTTGCAACGCCAGATTAAGGACTATATCTGCAATCTCCCTGAAGCATCCGCCGATTCTGATGCGTTGCGGCTGGATAGTGAGGTGGTGCTAAAGGCGATCGAGCATCATCATGGTTTGTTAGTGGAAAGGGCAAGAAATATTTATTCTTTTTCCCATTTGACTTTTCAGGAATATTTTGCGGCGCGAGAAATTGAGAGAGAAAGACATTTTGAAAGATTAATCGAGAATATTTCTAATCCTAGATGGAAGGAGATGTTTTATCTGACTGCGGAAATGTTGAGGCGATCGGATGATTTTTTGAAATTAATGAAGGCTCGCATTGATGGAATATGTGCCCATGATGAGAAGTTGCAAGCGTTTCTAGAATGGGTAAATCAGAAGACAAATTCTGTGGAGTTTAGCTATAAAACTGTGGCGGTTAGAGCCTTTTACGCATACGTTGAAGCCCTCGCCCTCGACCGCGACCTCGCCCTCGACCTCGACCTCGACCTCGCCCTCGACCTCGACCTCGACCTCGACCTCGACCTCGACCGCGCCTTCGACCGCGACCGCGCCCTCGCCCGCGACCTCGCCCTCGCCCGCGCCCTCGCCCTCGTCTCCGATCTTGGTGATGATGTATTGCGACAAGCGCTGCAAGCGCTTAAGTCTAAGATACCTATCAACCGAGAGAATATCTCTGATTGGTGGGAAAATCATGGAGAAGAATGGAGTAGAGAACTTCAACAAGTTTGCATCGATCGCCGCAATATCGGTCATGATTGGCAATTTACCAAAGAGCAAGTAGAACTTCTCAATCAATATTACGCAGCCAATCTACTCCTTGTCGAGTGCATGAACCGCAGCTACGTCAGCAAACAAGTCCGCGAAGAAATCGAATCAACGATGCTCTTGCCAAGTAAAAAGTAGAAAGGCAAAAGGAAAAAGATTATTTATTTCCCCCTTACTACAAGACTCGCTATAATCAACCTACAGTAAAGAATTAGGTATATGAACAAATTTACTTTACCCGTAATCATAGAAAAAGATGAGGATGGATACTTTGCCTCTTGTCCTTCTCTTCAGGGTTGCTACACACAGGGCGATACCTACGAAGAAATTTTAGAAAATATTAAAGATGCAATTTCCCTCCACATTGAAGATCGGCTATTGAGTGGTGAAGAATTACCCAAGATTGGACAGATTAGCCTTACATCAGTGGAGGTGACTGCTTGAGTCCTCGTTTACCTAGAGTCAATGCTAACGAAGTCATTCGTGTGTTAGAAAAAATTGGATTTGTCCTTACCCGACAAAGTGGAAGCCATAAAATATATAAAAATGATGAAGGTCGCAGGGCAACTGTTGCCTATCACGGTTCGACAATTCTCAAACCTAAGACATTGAAGAGCATCCTGAATGACGCTAATTTGACAGTTGAAGAGTTTGTAGATTTACTGAATGATTAATTCCCATTTAAAATGTATCTAAAATCGTTTTCAAAGTTACCTTATAGTTAGTGGACAAATTGCGATCGCCATCACCACAGCCGATAAAACCACTTTGCTTTAATAGGAAAGCAGGATCGCGCTTCTGCTCTTGAAGATATTGATAATAAAAAGCGATCGCGTGTTTAATAGTCTCTATCTCACTTTCCTTAGTTTGTTGCTGGATATAGGCTAACTTAGCAGTATGTTCATCATCAAGAACAGCATTAATTTGAGCAGCCATAATTTAATTTCCTTTTTCCTTTTTAGTAGACTTCGTCATGAGAGCCAATATTAATCAATAGAATGGCTTCAACACCATTTTCATGATTTTGGACAAACTGAAACAATATCCGATAGCTATAATCAACAGAACAAGACCATACATCCGATAAATCTCCCATCAACTTATGAGTCCTCAAACTTGGATGAAATGGTTCCTCAGCTAATTGCAGTAAAGTCTTTTCAAGCAAAGGACGCAGTTGAGGATTTTTGCGAACTAGCCGTTTAAAAGCTCTGATTGATTTAGGAGTCCAACCAATTTCTCTCAACTATCCAACTCCGCTAAGAAATCACTAACAGAACCAAACTTAACCTTCCCTTCCAAGTACTCCTGCTGAACCTCTTTGACCTCTTGGATTACTTGCTGACTTTGGCGTTGTTTCAAACGATTACTTAAAATGTTAAGAAGCACAACTTGATCTTGCAAAGATAAAGCCTCTACTGCATCGATCGCCTTTTGGAATGAAGGAGTTTCTAATACCTGATTTACAGTACTTTGCATAAAGAGTAACCTAACAACCTATTTGATTATAATCAATATTTCTCAGTTATTTCTCAGTGGACAAATTGCGATCGCCATCACCACAACCGATAAAACCACTTTGCTTTAACAGGGAAACAGGATCGCGCCTTTGCTTTTGGAGATATTGATCATAAAAAGCGATCGCTTTACTAATTCCAGATGATCGATATAGGCGATCGCGCTAAAATAATGGCATCGGCAACATAAAATCTTGCAAGGGAGACGATTATATGCCATTAAAAGAACTCTTAAACGAAGCTAAAAATTTAGACCTTCAAGAGCAAATTCAACTGGCTACACAATTATTGCAATGGGTAGAAATAAAAATCAATCAAAAGCCTCAAGACTCCTCATCCAAACGCTTACGCCAAGCAGGACTAGGTTTAGGATCTTGTATATTTACGGCTGACTTTGACGATCCATTACCCGATGAATTCTGGCTTGGAGAAACATGAAATTATTGTTAGATACCCACACTTTTATGTGGTGGCATAGCGAGCCAGAATATATTCCTAAAAATACCATGACCTTACTTCAAGATCCTCACAATGAGGTAATTCTTAGCGTGGTAAGTCTATGGGAAATACAAATCAAAATTCAATTAGGCAAACTTACTCTTAGAGACGATCTAGAACTCATGCTAAAGATTCAGCAGGAGCAAAATAATATCAGCCTAATATCTGTAACACTTCCTCATATTTTAGAATTAAAAACTTTACCATTACACCATAAAGATCCCTTTGATAGAATTCTCATAGCTCAGTCTAAAGTTGAAAATGCAACTTTAATTAGCCGCGACTCAGTTTTTAAAAATTATGAATGTTCGTTGATTTGGTGATGATTATTTACAGGAAAGCAGGATCGCGCCTTTGCTTTTGAAGATATTGATCATAAAAAGCGATCGCCTGTTTAATAGTCACTAAGTTTAAGAAACCATTTAAGAA
>NZ_LIRE01000572.1 GCF_001402795.1 Pseudanabaena sp. 'Roaring Creek' | reverse complement strand
CAGCCATCAGACTGGATGGACTGGTCTAGTAGCAAAACTCATCCAACAATCAAGTGAATATTCCGAGTGAATATTCTAATAAAAAACAGCTTACAGCAATTATCGATCAAACGAACCACAAGGAAATTTTTGAAAGCGTTGCGAAGCAACGCTTTCAAAAATTTCCTTGTCGATTTTCTGCGTGATTTTAGGAGTCCTGCAAACAGGGCTCATAGCAATCTCTAGAAATACTCTCTCCTTCAAACATTTACGCTTACATTTTGGGATGTGGTTGCAATTAGCCTTAGAGTTGCAATTAGGTGCAGATATCTTGGCAACAACTGTTGCTCCTAGCTTTGAAGTGCTTTACAAATTAGCGATCGTCGCTTTGATTCGCACCTTTTTAAACTACTTTCTCAATCGGGAGTTTGCCGAACAAACTCCTGAAGCAATTCATCTCCCATAATTTTTCAATGAGCTCTCGTCTGTACTAGGAAATAAAACCCAAGAATTAATTGGCGGCGCTTCGCGCCGCCAATTAATTCTTGGGTTCTGATTTGTCTTAATTCAAGTGACTGTGGCTATAAAAACTACAGCGCAAAGCACTCTAGTTTGAAAACCCAAGGATTGATTTTTGCGTGTTGCCTGCGTTAAGAACAATATGCGA
>NZ_LIRE01000571.1 GCF_001402795.1 Pseudanabaena sp. 'Roaring Creek' | reverse complement strand
AATCCCACCACCATTAACTTTAGCTGTATTACCAGAGACAGTGCTATTGGTGAGCGTCACGGCGCTAATGCCAGAAATCCCACCACCATTACCATACTTAGTAGCCGTATTACCAGAGACAGTGCTATTGGTGAGGGTCACGGCTCCCTTGCCAGAAATCCCACCACCAATACTCGCCGTATTACCAGAGACGGTGCTATTGGTGAGGGTCACGGCTCCATTGCCAGAAATCCCACCACCATTATTACCAGCCGTATTACCAGAGACAGTGCTATTGATGAGCGTCACGGCTCCATTGCCAGAAATCCCACCACCATTAAAATCCGACGTATTAACAGAGACAGTGCTATTGGTGAGCGTCACGGCTCCATTGCCATAAATCCCTCCACCACTACCATTAGTAGCCGTATTACCAGAGATAGTACTATTAGTGAGCGTCACGTCTCCCTTGCCATAAATCCCTCCACCATCACCATTATTACCAGCCGTATTACCAGATACAGTGCTATTGGTGAGCGTCACGTCTCTATTGCCATAAATCCCTCCACCATTATTAGTAGTAGCCGTATTACCAGACACAGTGCTATTGGTGAGCGTCACGTCTCCATAGCCATAAATCCCACCACCATAATAACTACTAGCCGTATTACCAGATACAGTGCTATTGATGAGCGTCACGGCTCCATCGCCAGAAATCCCACCACCAGTACTAGCCGTATTACCTGACACAGTACTATCGGTGAGCGTCACGGCTCCATAGCCATAAATCCCACCACCATCACTAGTAGTTGACGTATTACCAGAGACAGTGCTATTGGTGAGTGTCACGGCTCCATTGCCCAAAATCCCACCACCACCACCAGTACTAGCCGTATTACCAGAGACAGTGCTATTGGTGAGCGTCACGGCTCCATTGCCAGAAATCCCACCACCAGTACTAGCCGTATTGCCCGACAAAGTACTATTGGTGAGGGTCACAGCTCCATCGCCATAAATTCCACCACCATTAAAATCCGACGTATTACCAGATACAGTG
>NZ_LIRE01000054.1 GCF_001402795.1 Pseudanabaena sp. 'Roaring Creek' | reverse complement strand
TTATAGCTACAGTCACTTGAATGAGGACAAATCAAACCCCAAGAATTGACTGGCGGCGCGAAGCGCCGCCAGTCAATTCTTGGGGTTTATGTCCTAATACACTTGGCGGCAGCTATATATCGAAAGCGATCGCATTTAGATATGCTGATAGGCGATCTAAAAAATGTCCTCATAAATATCTGCCATCGTTAGCGATAGATTGATCGAATTTAAGACTAAGGTATCCTCACTGCCCAAAATTTCCATTGTCCAATCCCCTTGCAAATCTTGCCGATAAACTTCTAATTTAATTTCATTTTGAGAAACTAAAACATATTCCTGCAAGCTACCAATCGTTTGATAATTAACCAGCTTTTCACGGCGATCGCTTGCCTCCGTACTGGGTGACAAAACCTCAAAAATAACACAAGGATAATTCACAAAATATTTATCCCGATCTTCGGAATTGCAAGTAATCAGCACATCGGGATAATAGAATATTGTCTTATTTTGATTAGCCGCCTTTAACTTGACCTTCATATCCGACATAAAAACATCGCAAACGTTACCCCGCAACAGAGAACGTAAACGACTAGCAATATTTAAAGTAATGATGTTGTGCTCCTTACTCCCCCCAGCCATCGCAAACACCTGACCGCCTAAATACTCATGGCGAACTTCACTCTTACTCTCTGCTTCTAAATATTCCGCAACTGAGAAAATATGAATCGGCGATCGCATAATTTTTGCTACCTAATTGCTACACAAAGGCTTTAGATTTTGCCATCGCGCTCCAAACATTTGTGGCGATTATTCTATTCAGGCAAAAAATCTTCATCAAGCACTTGCTGAGATGTAAATGGTGAATTTACAGGAAAATGCTCTAAAAGTAATCTTGTTTCAATTTTTGCTTGTTTTCTAGCATCAAGATAACATTCATCAAAAATTTGCTGAAAATAATTCCTTAAACTAGGACTACTCTCGAAAATCTTCCGAATCCGACGACGATGTTCAGCGATACTTTTTTCGCAACTCCTTGTTCGTTTATTTGGTTGATATTGCCATTTAAGCAAATGTAGTAAAACCACGACTAAATCACTACTTAAAGCGTGTTTATCACTATTTCCCATCGATTCCACTTCTTCGATTAAATTCGCCACATCTAGGTCTGCTAATCTGCCCTCACGCAATAGCTGAGCTGTTGCCTCAACCCAAAGATTAAAGTCACATTCATAGAGTGCCGTAAGTGAATCAAGGGAATTATTAGCGATCACTAGTTCGTGGATATCCTTTGTCTCTAAGTAAGCCTGTGTCATCAGCTTTTCCTCAAAGTTTTATTCGCCATTAATCTTGAGAGTAACATAAAGGGATAAGACAGTCCTCAACGCCGCTCACATAAAAGCGATCGCCTTATCGATGTCCTGATAGGCGATCGCCATAAGCGCTAATCAATTAATGGCGCTTAATGGCGCTTAATGGCGATCGCAAGTTATTGATACTGAAGCAAACTTTGTCATCCAATCAATGTTTCCCATATCTGAATACTTTCAGCAGGAGTTACAGTAATTATCGATCAAACGAACCACAAGAAAAACTTTAAAAGCGTTGCTTCGCAACGCTTTAAAGTTTTTCTTGGTTTGGATTTGAGCGCAAAGCGCTGTATGGCAATACATCCACAAAAAAAAGATTGGCGGCAAATTGCCACCAATCTTCTTTTGATATTTCTATAGCAGTAGCCAATTATATTAGGACAAAAACAAAACCCAGAAGAGTGTTGCGGCGCGAAGCGCCGCAACACTCTTCTGGGTTTTATGTCTTAACTTATTTGGCTATAGCTATA
>NZ_LIRE01000570.1 GCF_001402795.1 Pseudanabaena sp. 'Roaring Creek' | reverse complement strand
TTGTCTATTCAGACATTAAAAGCCCTGCAATGCAGGGCTTTTAATGTCTGGATATAGCTATAGCCAAATAAGTTAAGACATAGAAACCAGAAGAGTGTTGCGGCGCTTAGCGCCGCAACACTCTTCTGGGTTTTGTTTTTGTCCTAACATAACTGGCTACTGCTATAGATACTGAGTAGATAAAAGTAGATAGACAAAATAATGGGATTAACCGCGACGGATGATTCTGTCTTTTTGGCTGACAATGAGTACTGCTGCAAAAATAAGACCGAGAACTACGCCACCAGCAACGAGGCTAAATAGGAAATTACTTAAGGATTGAGTCATATAGCTTTGTAGGTAAAGTTTTGATATACAGATTAAATACTTAACTTAAATACTTAACATAATTTTAGCATCAGGCGATCGTATAGCTATAGCCAAATAGGTTAAGACATAAAACCCAGAAGAGTGTTGCGGCGCTTTGCGCCGCAACACTCTTCTGGGTTTTGTTTTTGTCTCAACATAACTGGCTACTGCTATAACTTCTATTGCTGTAGCCGCTGGCGTTAGGGCAAAGTCGAAAAACAATACGAAAAAAATCAAAAAGCAGCAGCATGTCACAAGGCTATTCACAATGCCATTCACGATGCCATTTAGTGATTATTCCCTTTGTTTTGAGAGCGCACGATCCAATAACTAATTGATAGGGAAAGTACGGCGATCGCTAAACCCGTTAGGTCGCCATCAGCTTTGCTATCAAAAATAACGATTTTCCGAGCTACGGCTGTCAGCGCTGTGATCACCACTAGTTCGAGCTGAATTACATGCTGGCGAAGATAGGCTGTGATATTTTCCATGAGTTCCAATGCAATTAAGACATTGAGGAACATGCCAAATATTTTTAGAAGTGGTGCGGCAAATAAGAGACTAGGTTGGGTAAAGAACAAATCAACGATCAAAAATTTAAGCAGATCGAGGAGAGCAACGAAAATCACAAATACTAGAGCGATCGCTAATATTTTGGAAACAAAGTTTTCAATTTTGCCGATAGTTCTTAAGAAAACATCGTCTTTGCCTAACACTGTTACAAATTGCCACAAGTTTATAATTTGTCGCCTCAGTCTCATCATTAATCCTTACTACATAGTTTTTAAGGTCGTCGCATAGCTAAACCCAAAATAGAATTGCGGCGCTTAGCGCCGCAATTCTATTTTGGGTTTTACTTTTGTTCTAGGTTGCTACAGCTTGGGTTCACCGAATAACTGTAATTCCTGCATAGCAATCCTAAATCATTAACAAGAAAAAAGCTTCGACAGCGCTCAGCCATCGGTACATTTTGGCTGAGCGAAACCTCTCTCAACTCCCTTAGGATCGCTATAGGGCAATCCTAAAGGTTTGTGGAAGCGCCCCCCGAAAGGGAGGCGCTTCCACAAACCCAAAGATCTACAAATGATTTAGGACAGCTATACAAAGGATTATATTAAGTAAATGCATAGAATAAAACTGTATATTAATGATAGAATCATAGAATGTAGTCTATGATTTTGCCCTTCCTATGAGTTACCGCTTATCTGATTCTCAATTAGCCAGCCATATTACGCTGCATCAGTTGCAGGTTTTTGAGGTGGCTGCTCGGCATGGAAGTTATACCCGTGCTGCGGAAGAGCTATTTCTCACTCAGCCCACCGTTTCTATGCAAATTAAGCATCTAACTAAGGCGATCGGGATGCCCTTATTTGAGCAAGTGGGCAAGAAGTTATTTTTGACTCAAGCTGGTCAAGAGCTGTTCTCTACCTGTCAAGAAATCTTCGAGCATATTTCTCAATTTGAAATGAGTGTTGCGGATATGAAGGGCTTGAAACAGGGATATCTCAAGATTACGGTGGTAACGACGGCAAAATATGTGATCCCGCGACTGCTTGGTCCTTTTTGCCAGCGTTATCCTGGGGTAGAAATTTCGCTAAAGGTAACTAATCATAGTGGGGTTTTGGAAAGGTTATCTGAGAATAAGGATGATTTGTATATACTCAGCCAAGTCCCCGATGAGCCTGATGTTAAATCGCATCCTTTTTTGGCAAATCCCTTAGTTGTATTGGCAAATCACGATCACCCCTTAGCTAAGGAAAAAAATATCCCCATTCAGCAGCTAGCCGATCAACCTTTTATCACTAGAGAGTCGGGATCTGGCACTAGGGCGTATGTTCAACAGTTATTCGACGCGCATAAAATTACGCCTAAGGTCAAAATGGAACTTGCTAGCAATGAGGCGATTAAACAGGCGATCGCTGGGGGATTGGGGATTTCAATTTTATCGCGGCATACGATCGCCTTGGAAGGCGCATCGGGACAGATCGCTGTTTTGGATGTAGAGAATTTTCCGATTCCCTGCCATTGGTATGTGATTCATCTAGCTGGCAAGCAATTGTCTGTGGTTGCTCAGACTTTTCTAGAATATCTGCAAACCGAAGGCAAACAAATCGCTGAAGATACAACTTGGTAATTTTGTAATAGGGCTGTCGCCAAGTAAACCCCAATAATTGAATGGCGGCGCATTGCGCCGCCATTCAATTATTGGGGTTTATGTCCTAAGCAAATCTTACGTTGCTATAAAAGTAATAAAAAAGAGGGATTACTTAGTAATCCCTCTTTTTTATGCAAGGCGGCACCCAGATTCGAACTGGGGGTGAGGGTTTTGCAGACCCCTGCCTTACCACTTGGCTATGCCGCCAGACGGAGAACGATTATAACAAACTAAGGTAATTAGTTGCAAACAAAATATGGAAAATAAGTTGCTATGGTCGAAACTGTCTCAGCTAAGTAGCTAGGCGCAATTAGATATAAAACCCAAAAACCTGTAGCGCACGCGCAGCGTGCGCTACAGGTTTTGATTCTGGGCTTTAATTATGCTCAGCTACTTATAGCTGTCGCCAAGCGTATTAGGACAAAT
>NZ_LIRE01000569.1 GCF_001402795.1 Pseudanabaena sp. 'Roaring Creek' | reverse complement strand
ATCTGCGCCGCCGCTATGTGGCAAGCCAGTCACAACGGCGATCATGGAACCGCCAGCGTTGCATTCAATATGTTCCTACCAGAGATCTGCGATCGCCTCCATGACAACCAACTGATGCGACTACAAATTGTAGGAGCGCAGTATGGAGAACTCGCATCAACCAAATGGACGGGAAATGGAGAACATGCCTGCATACCCATCCTTGTATCTCAACGCCAAGAAGATGGCAGATATTAGATAGAAGTCATCCGTAAAAGCAGGAAAAAGCCATACCTGTTAGGACTCGTCGCCAAAGACTCCGCCAAAGTATTGGTGGGAGAATACACAGCTTCTCTGACTACGCAGCAAAAGACCATATTGTGCGAACTGATCGCTGCTTAGAAATCAAGGGGATAAAGCAGCTTTATCCCCTTGATTATCTATCTTCTAGAAAAAAGAATTTCCCAATCCCAAACTTTGCTAAACTAAGTGGATATGAAAACTGATACGCTCTTTTATCAACTATTCAATACCTTTCACACCCTACTGTTTGAGCTAATTGAACGCCCGATTGCTGAAGCAGAAGGCTATGAATTTAGCTCAGTGGAAGTGAAAGAAAAAGCCTTTCGGTTTGATGGCATATTTAGCCCTAAAGCGAAAGATAAACCGATATATCTCATCGAAGTTCAATTCCAGCAAAAGGAAGACTTTTACTGGGAATACCTATCCGAGATATATCTGTACCTAAACCAATACCGTCCCGCACAGGAATGGCAAGCGATCGCCATCTTTGCGAGGCGCAGTTACGAACCAGAGCCAAGAAGCCACGTGCGGGAAATGCTCGACTGCCAGAGAATCAGGCGAGTTTATCTAGAAGACCTCCTAGATCGGGAGACAGACTCTTTTGCGATCGGTATTATTCAACTCATCTTGTCTAGTGAAAGTCAAGCTGTCAGACTGGCAAGACAATTAGGTGAGAAGATCGAGCAGGAAAACAATACCGAAATCCAAGAGCAGGTATTAGAATTAATAGAGACAGTGTTGGTTTATAAATTCCCAAAACTCAGTCGGCAGGAGATTGAAGCAATGTTTACATACAGCGATTTAAAGCAAACGCGAGTATATCAAGATGCAAGAGAAGAGGGCGAGCAACGCGGCTTAAAACTAGGCGAGCAAAGAGGTCTAGTGAAAGGGCAATCTACAATGCTGCTGCGGATGCTTGGTCGCAAGTTTGGACAGATCACCCCAAGCTTGAGGGGCAAGATCAACAAACTATCGGCAAAGCAGTTAGAAAATTTAGCCGAAGCATTATTTGACCTAGAGACGATCGCTGACCTCAACAACTGGCTAAAAACCAAAGGCAAAGGCAACTAGAGGATTTTGAACCAATACATAAACAATACTTCGGACAAAATTAGTAAGCAATAGTGCCGTAAGAACAAAGGTCTTGGAATCGAGGATGAGATTTAATTGAAGTAGAATCCAATTCTAACAGGGAAATAAAGCGCTCAAGTAAATGACGATTTAGAGCCATCCGTTTGAAACTAGCCATAGAGAAAACAAAAGGTTTAGGAGATTGATGAAGTTGACACGCCTCAAACTTAGCGAGATTTAAAGCCATGAGACTAGCATTGAAATGGAAATCAAGTTTAGTAAAGTCACGAGCTTGACAATCGGTTAAACCCGTAAACTGCTTAGCATCACGAAATATGAATTCAATCTGAAAGCGAGCTTTATAGAAATCTAAGATATCAGATGCGTCAAGGTGAATATCGGTTGAGAACAAAAGTATCCGAGCGATGCGTTTTGGATCACGACAGTCCAAGAGATAAGCAAGACGGACTTTGCGTTTAAGGCTCAGCGACCAGACAACAACAGTGTACAAAGATAATTTAGGTTCAAGCTCACGGACTAGAGACATGCGACTGACATCAGTCAAATCCACCTTGCTGTCATATTTGCGATGTCTACCGAGAGGCTTCTGCACACCTGTATAGACATAACGCAAATCAGCATCACAACGTAACTTGCCAATCACATCCAAATTTAAAGCCGTGACACCATTGACCCATTTAATTTTGCTGTAGAAGCCATCACTGACTACATAACGGGCTAATTTGGGCAGATAAGGATATGTCGCTTTGAGATGCTCCAAATAGTGCTCAATTCGGGTCGTTTCTTTCCTTGGGTTGTTAGGTGGAGTCTGTTGTACTGACAAGGTATAGCCTTGCTTGGCATCAACATCCACTATTGCTAATACGGAAATCTCTAGTCCCTTTTCAGCACGTCCAGCACAGCCATTATAGAAATGCTCGATCCCATAGGTTGATTTACCACTTTTGGGTACAAATGAGCAATCTGTCGCGATGATCTGACGTGCGGTGGCTGGTATTGCTTGTTCTATCAGGTCGGCGTTACCTTTGATAAAGTTAAAGGATTTCTGGAATTGCCGACGATAGCTCCGTTCTGATATTTGACTATATCGACTCAGATTCGTAAAGTTTACTTCCCCGCACAATACCAATATTGTCGAAAACAACGTTATCAAAAACTTTTGTTGGGGTTTACTCAGTAGACTGGGTATTATGAAATTGATGCTATTCATTTGGTGCTGGTGTTCAATATCTGCACCTTATACGATGAATAGCTTTTTTCTCTATTTTCTAAAAATGTCCGAAGTATTGATAAAAAAAGACATGACAACTAAAGTCATGTCTTTTTTATGGCTAGCGCTTGTTCGCAAGAACAAAAACTAGCCACAAAAACTAAAAATGTACCAACCCATATTTGAAATTACGCCAGAAATTGAGCAGCATTTTGATAGCCCCCTGCGAGTAAAAGCAGAAGTAACCGTCGAAGCGATCACCCTATCGAAATCGATAACCAAGGCAACACAGCAACAACAGGTAGAACTCGCCAAAGCATCGGGATGGGGAACGCTCACCGATATCTGGGTGAAAACGAATCATCAAGGCAACACATGGCAGCATCGATGCCATGAAAAACTAAGTCAACTATTGACCCAAGCCGAAATCCAAGCCGCCAAATCCGCAACCGCAACCGCTTACCAAACTAGTTTTGAAGTAATCCGCGCTATGTGGGATATTCTCAGTGATATCGGTTTTACAGGTGGAACGATCGTCGAACCAGCTTGCAACACCCTAGCGTTTATGGGATGCCAGCCCGTATTGATGCGAGAGCGATCGCAATGGGTAGGTATAGAACTAGACCCGATCTTTGCCCAAATTGCGAGATTGCTATACCCCGAAGCGCTGATTTACGCTCAAGGATTTGAGACAGTGAGCCTAAGTGACAACAGTTTTGACCTAGCGATCGGTAACGTTCCCTTTGGTAATTACAAACTCTACGATCCGCGCTATGCCCACCTGAACCTGAGCATCCACAACTATTTCCTAACCAAATGTGCTGACCTCGTGCGAGAAAATGGATTGATCGCCTTGATTACCAGTTGCTTTACCCTAGATGCAGCCAATACTAGCTTTCGGAGATATCTAGCGAGTAGGTTAGAACTAGTAACCGCCATTAGATTGCCAGACATCGCTTTTAAGAGATTTGCCAACACGGAAGTAGTTGCCGATATTCTTATTTTTCGTAAACTCACAGAATCTGAACGGATAGCAACGAATCAAAAAAATTATAAATATCCCGATTGGGTCAAGACAGTTCCATCAGGCAAACACACAGTCAATCAGGAGCCAATCATGATTAACCAATGGTTTGTAGAGAGTGCTTAGTGACCGATCTAGAGAGAAACCACACCAAAACTATCGAACGAGTTAATCTTATTTAACTCACCTTACGCAGATAGAAAGCGCCCAAAAAAAATGACTGAGAATGTATACTGGAAGTAGGTTTGAGAGTAATTGCTTTGCCGAAACCAAGCTAAGATGAGGAAAGAAGATAAAAACATGAAGATGAACATGTTAGATCTTTATAGTGACTATCTAATTAGTTCT
>NZ_LIRE01000568.1 GCF_001402795.1 Pseudanabaena sp. 'Roaring Creek' | reverse complement strand
GTGACTGTAGCTATACAACTATAGTCAGTAATGTTAGGACAAACATCAAACCCAATAGAGAGTTGTGGCGCTTCGCGCCGCAACTCTCTATTGGGTTTGATGTCATGACTTAAGTGAATATAGCTAGAATACCAATTCAAAAAATGGCGTTGCCATTTTTTGAATTGGTATTACAAAATAAAGCGCTGTAAAACCAATTTAAGAAATGGCGTTGCCATTTCTTAAATTGAAAAACCTTACTAGGTCTGGTTTTTAATTCACGAAAGTGTGACAACACTTTCGTGAATTGGTATAAAATGTTCGTTCTGGGGCTGATTGTTGTGATTTTTTGGGAAAATTTGAAAAGTCTATGCTAGCAAAACGCATTTTGCCTTGTCTGGATGTTAAAGCGGGTCGTGTCGTCAAAGGTGTAAATTTTGTCGATCTGAAGGATGCTGGCGATCCCGTAGAGTTAGCACAGGCTTACAACCTTGCGGGGGCTGATGAGCTGGTGTTTTTAGATATTACGGCTACTCACGAAGATCGCAACATTATTTTAGATGTGGTCTATCGCACCGCAGAGCAAGTATTTATTCCCCTAACCGTGGGTGGGGGTGTTCGCAATCTCGATAATATTCGCGAACTTTTAAGGGCAGGTGCGGATAAAGTGAGCATGAATTCGGCGGCAGTCAGCGATCCTGATTTGATTAACCGCAGTAGCGATCGCTTTGGCAATCAATGTATCGTTGTGGCGATCGATGCTAGACGCAGGAACGATCCTCAAAATATGGGCTGGGATGTATATGTGCGTGGTGGAAGAGAGAATACGGGAATTGATGCCCTTTGGTGGGCGCAGGAAGTTGTGAAGCGCGGTGCGGGGGAAATTTTGCTAACGAGTATGGATGCGGATGGGACAAAGGCGGGATACGATCTGGAACTTACCCGTCAAGTTGCCGATTTAGTGGAAGTGCCTGTGATCGCTTCGGGCGGAGCTGGCAACTGCGAACATATCCTGCAAGCAGTTACCGAAGGTAGGGCTGAAGCCGCCTTATTAGCTTCGTTACTGCATTACGGAGAGTTAACGATCGCGGAAATTAAGGATTATTTAAGCGTACATCACGTTCCTGTGCGATCGATCTAGCTATACCAATTCACAAAAGTGTTGTCACACTTTTGTGAATTAAAAACTAAACCTAGTAAGGGTTTTCAAGTTAAGACATAAACCCCAAGAATTGACTGGCGGCGCGAAGCGCCGCCAGTCAATTCTTGGGGTTTGATTTTCCTAATTCAAGTGACTGTAGCTATATAG